>JAFZFZ010000094.1 GCA_017557005.1 Bacteroidaceae bacterium
AAATATTGCCGTTTCAAGAAGAGCGGTATCAAGTATGTTGACTACAAGGATCCCGAGTTCTTGAAGAAGTTCTTGAACGAGCAGGGTAAGATCCTTCCCCGTCGCATCACCGGTACATCTTTGAAGTACCAGCGTCGTGTGGCTCAGGCTGTAAAGCGTGCACGCCACTTGGCATTGCTCCCATTTGTAACTGATATGATGAAATAAAATTAAAAGGAGGAACAAAACATGGAACTTATTTTGATTGAAGACGTAGCTGGTTTGGGCTACAAGAACGACATCGTTTCAGTGAAGAAGGGCTATGGCCGTAACTATCTCATCCCCCAAGGCAAGGCTGTGATCGCTTCTGAGAGCGCTCGCAAGGTATTGGCTGAGAACCTCAAGCAGCGTGCACACAAGCTCGCTAAGATCAAGGCTGACGCTGAGGAATTGGCTGCTAAGCTCGCTCCCGTTGCATTGACCATCGCTACTAAGGTAAGCGCTACTGGTACAATCTTCGGTGCTGTTACTAACATCCAGATTGCTGAGGCTTTGGCTAAGCTTGGCTTCGAGATCGACCGCAAGATCATCGTTGTAAAGGATACTATCAAGGAGGTTGGCTCATACAAGGCTATCGTTAAGCTCCACAAGGAGGTTTCTGTAGAAATCGCTGTTGAGGTAGTAGCTGAAGAGGCTTAATCAATACAACGAATCGATATAAAAAAGGCTTTACCGAAAGGTAAGGCCTTTTTTAATTATGGGTCTCTCCCTAACCCTCTCCAAGAGGAGAGTGAACTCAAGGATAGCAGAAAGAACGTTGAATGGCCTTCGGGAATTAAAAGTTAAGAATTAAAAATTGAAAGTTAGCCTTCCGAAATCCCTCTAACCTTTCACTTAAAAAACCAACGAAAACGATAACGATGACGAAGACTGTCTCCGGATGGCAACTTGAAGAATTCACAATTGACAATTGACAATTCACAATTAGCCGTCCGGATGGACCTCTAACCTCTAACCCTTCACCTTTAACCTTTAACCTTTCACCGTTAACCGTTAACCCTTCACCTTTAACCCTTCACCTTTCACCGTGGCAAAGCCACTTTCACCCAAGCCTCGGCTATCTACTCCCAAATATCATCGAACCGATGCGTACGATGGTGCTGCCTTCGGCAATGGCGATGGGGTAGTCGTCGGTCATGCCTTCGGAGAGCTGGCAGAAGCTGGGCTCGTGGGCGAAGTGGGTGGTGCGGATGTGGTCGAACAGCTCCTTCATCCGACGGAACTCGCCGCGCACCTGCTCCATATCGTCGGTGTTGCTGCCCATGGCCATGAGGCCGGTGATGCGCACGTGCTGTAGTTCGCGCCAGGGCTCGGTGGCGAGCATGTGGAGGCACTCGTCGGGGGCGAAGCCATACTTGGTGTCTTCCTGGGCGATGTGTATCTGTAGCAGGCAGTCGATGACGCGACCATGGCGGGCGGCGTGCTTGTCGATCTCGCGCAGCAGGCGGAAGGAGTCTACGGCATGGATGAGGCTCACGAAGGAGGCCATGTACTTGATCTTGTTGGTCTGCACGTGTCCGGTGAAGTGCCACTGGATGTCGGCGGGTAGGGTGGCGGCTTTGGCTGCCATCTCTTGTATGTGGTTTTCGCCAAAGAGGCGTTGGCCGGCATCGTAGGCCTCTTGCAGACGCTCGATGGGCTGGTACTTGGAGATGGCCAGCAGGCTCACCTCGGGAGGAAGTGAGCTGCGTAGCTGCTGTATGTTATGTGCAATAGACACGGGCTTTTTTGAATTCTGAATTATGAATTTTGAATTCTGAATGCAGAGTTAGCTTCGCTGAGCTTCGGCTGAAGGAGCGACAAGTCGCAACTCCTCGGAGGAACTAAAGTTCCTTTCGTCGCAACCGACGCTCTCATACCGCGTCGGCGCAGTGCGATTAGTAAGCAAGCTTTAGACTCCTTTGTCAATTATCAATTATCAATTATCAATTACACCTCCGCCTTGTAGGGGAACACGTCCATGATGGTGGTCTCGGTCACTGAGGCTATCTCATAGTCGCCCAGGGTGCCCTTCATGTTTTCGTCGAGGTACTTGATGGCTTCGCGCAGGTCGCCTGCCTGTACGAGGCTGTATGAGTTGCTCTTCTTCTCGGCACCGCTCTTCTCGTCTACGGTGATGTAGGCGAGCTTGCACTTGAACCACTTGTCGGCGCTGTCGAGGTCGCAGTAGTAGACGTCGCTAAACTTCACGGGCTTGATGCCGGTGATCTCAAACTCGCCGCTCATGAAGGGGCGTATCTCTTCGAGGAAGCGCTTCTCGGCTTCGGTGAAGGAGAGGGCATCTACGAGGTAGGTTTCTGTTACGGGTTTGTCGAGACCATTCTCCATGGTCTTCACATATTTTACTTTGCACTCAAACCATTTGTTCATCATAATCGTGTATGTCTTAATGCTGAATGCTGATTTATGATTTATGATTTATGTTTGCCGTCCGGATGGTTCACTACCCCCTAAACTCTAAACTCTAAACCCTAAACACTAAACCAGCTTCAGGCTAGTTTTTAATTATTATTTTTCAATTTTTAATTTTCCGAAAGGAGTTACAAAGCTAACCAAAAAATGGGAAACAGCAAAGCGTGTAGTGTAAAAATGGACAAAATGAATCTTTTTGTGAAATATTGCGTAAAAACTTTGGCTTTATCCGAATAAATATTGTACTTTTGGGTCAATTTACTATTAACAATCTAAAGCTATGGGATATTTAAGATTCGACAAGACGTTAATGACGAACTTAGAAGAGTCGCTCCCTCGCGAGATTTTGCGTACCAATAGGTCGGGCGCTTACAGCTGCTCAACCATTATTGACTGCAATACAAGAAAGTACCATGGACTACTCGTAATCCCCATCCCCGAGATGGACGACGAGAATCACGTGCTGCTTTCTTCGCTCGATGAGACAGTGATTCAACACGGCGCCGAGTTTAACCTGGGCGTACACAAGTATTCGGGTAACAGCTTCAGCCCGCAAGGTCATAAGTATATACGTGAGTTCCAATGGGAGCGCGTGCCGACAACCATCTATCGTGTAGGCGGTGTTATCCTGAAGAAGGAGAAGGCTTTCGTGCATCACGAGAACCGTATCCTCATCCGCTATACATTGCTCGATGCTCACTCACCCACCACACTGCGCTTGCGCCCCTTCATGGCCTTCCGCAGCGTGCGTCAGTTTACACATGAGAACTGGCAGGTGAACAAGAACTACCAGGAGGTGGACAACGGTATCAAGACCTGCATGTATCCGGGCTATCCCGAACTCTATATGCAGACCAACAAGAAGAGTGAGTTTGTATATGCTCCCGACTGGTATCGTGGCATGGAGTATCCGAAGGAGCAGGAGCGTGGCTACCACTTCAACGAGGACCTCTACGTGCCTGGCTACTTCGAAGTGTCTATCAAGAAGGGTGAGACCATCATCTTCTCGGCTGGTATCTCGGAGGCTTCGTCACGCAAGCTGAAGCAGATGTTCGAGCATGAGTATGAGATCCGTCCACCACGCGATACATTCAAGAATAGCATGGTCATCGCTGGTCACCAGTTCCACAACCTGCAGGGCGATAAGCATTATATCCTCGCAGGCTATCCGTGGTTCAAGTGCCGTGCACGTGACATGTTCGTGTCGCTCCCCGGCTTGACATTGGCCGTAGATGAGATGAACGAGTTCAAGTCGGCCATGAAGACCGCTGCCGAGGCTATCGAGGACTTTATCAACAAGCGCCCCAGCGAGTGCAAGATCTACGAGATGGAGCACCCCGACATACTCCTTTGGGCTATATGGACACTGCAGCAGTATGCCAAGAAGACATCGACCAAGCAGTGCTGGGACGAGTATGGTGAGCTTGTACAGCATATCATCGACTATATCCGTGGTGGTAAGCACGATAACCTCTTCCTCCACGACAATGCCCTCCTCTATACCAATGGTAAAGACAAGGCGGTGACATGGATGAACTCTGTAGCCAATGGTCGCCCCGTAGTGCCTCGTACAGGCTATGTGGTTGAGATCAATGCCTTGTGGTACAATGCACTGCGCTTTGCTGCCGAGCTCTGTCACGTAGGTGGCAATGAGGAGATGTCAGAGACATTGAATGACCTCGCTCAGCGTTGTCAGCTCTCGTTCGTAGGAAAGTTCCTCAATGAGTATGGCTGGTTGTACGACTATGTTGATGGCGATACTCCCGACTGGAGCGTACGTCCCAACATGATCTTTGCTGCAGCACTCGAATATTCACCCCTCGACCGTAAGCAGCAGAAGAGCGTGCTCGATATCGTGACCAAGGAGTTGCTCACACCGAAGGGCTTGCGTTCGCTCAGCCCCAAGAGCGGTGGCTATAACCCCAATTATGTAGGTCCGCAAGTGGAGCGCGACTATGCATACCACCAAGGTACCGCATGGCCCTGGCTCGGTGGCTTCTACATGGAGGCTTACCTGCGCATCCATAAGATGAGTGGCTTGTCGTTCGTAGAGCGTCAGCTCATCGGCTTCGAGGAGGAGATGACCACACACTGTATCGGTTCGATCCCCGAACTGTACGATGGTAACCCCCCGTTCCGCGGACGTGGTGCAGTGGCCTTCGCTATGAACGTTGCCGAGATCTTGCGCATATTGGATGTATTAAAGGATTATGACATTTAATAAATAGGAGGAACGAAATATGAAAGTTTTAATGTTCGGTTGGGAGTTCCCTCCTAAGATATATGGAGGTCTCGCTGTTGCCAGTTATGGTATCACGAAGGGATTGAGCCTTCAGGGCGATGTGGAAACCACATTCTGTCTGCCCAAACCCACGGGCGAGGAAGAGGGTTTCTTGAAAATCGTCAACATGAGTCAGGTTCCCGTAGTATGGCGCGATGTCAATTACGACGCTATAAAGGGTAGAATGGTAGGCCATACGGCAGAGGATTACTATCGTTTCCGCGACCATCTCTATGCTGATTTCAATTATCTGCAAGGACTTGACGATTTGGGCTGCATACAGTTTGCTGGCGGTTATCCCGAGAATCTGCACGACGAAATCAATAACTTCAGCATCATCTCAGGTGTGTTGGCTCGTAGCGAGCAGTTTGACCTGATCCATGCACACGACTGGCTTACATACCCCGCAGGTGTGCATGCCAAGATGGTGAGCGGTAAGCCATTGTGTATCCACGTGCATGCTACCGACTTCGACCGCTCTCGTGGTAAGGTGAACCCCACAGTGTATAGCATCGAGAAGAATGGTATGGATCATGCCGATTGTATCATGTGCGTATCGGAGCATACACGTCAGACCGTGATCCATCAGTATCACCAGGATCCCCGCAAGTGCGTGGCTATGCATAATGCCGTTTATCCTCTCAGTCAGGAGTTGCAGGAAATCGTTCCCAACAAGAACCCCAAAGAAAAGGTGGTTACATACCTGGGACGTATCACCATGCAGAAGGGACCGGAATACTTCGTGGAGGCTGCTGCCAAGGTGCTTCAGCGTACGCGCAACATCCGTTTCTGTATGGCAGGTAGCGGTGATATGATGAATGCGATGATTCAGCTGGCTGCTGAGCGTGGTATTGCTGACCGCTTCCATTTCCCCGGCTTCCAGAAGGGACGTCAGGTATATGAGGCTTACAAGAACTCGGATGTGTTTGTGATGCCCTCTGTTTCTGAACCTTTCGGTATCGCTCCGTTGGAGGCTATGCAGTGCGGTTGCCCCTCGATCATTTCAAAGCAATCGGGTTGTGGCGAGATCTTGGACAATGTGATCAAGGTCGACTACTGGGACATCAACGCTTTGGCAGATGCTATGTATAGCGTATGTGCCAACGAGGCTCTGTACAACTACCTCTCTGAGGAAGGTATCAAGGAGGTGGACCGTATCACATGGGAGAAGGTTGGCTTGCGCATACGTGAGTGCTATAACCAGCTTTGTGGTCGTGGCTATTTCAATAATGACGACTACCTCAATGCTGTAAAACATATAAAGTAATTCGGCTTTATGGAGATAAAGGAAGTTAAATGGAGATAAATGGAGTTAGATGCCGAATGTTCTTACGCGCGTAAAAACTATTGGCCTTTATCTTCCCAAGAGCAAAAGCGATATCTCCTTTTAACTACTGACTCCACAGAAGTTGTAAAAATAAAAGAAACAAAGATAAAACTTTAAAGATATGAAAACCATTTGTCTTTATTTTGAGATACATCAGATTGTTCATCTGAGAAGGTACCGCTTCTTTGATATAGGTACTGACCACTACTACTACGATGACTATGCTAACGAAAGTAGTATTAGTGACATTGCAGAGCGCTCATACGTGCCCGCTCTCACCACTTTGCTCGATATGATCAAGACCAGCGGTGGCTACTTTAAGGTGGCATTCTCGCTCTCAGGTGTAGGCCTCGAGCAGCTCGAGCGCTATGCTCCGCAGGTAGTAGAACTCTTGCAGGAGATCAATAAGACTGGCTGCTGCGAATTCCTCGCTGAGCCCTACTCACACGGTCTCTCATCATTGGCCAATGAGGAGTGCTTCCGTAGCGACGTTGACCGCATGTGCAAGAAGATTAAGCAGGTATTCGGCAAGACTCCGAAGGTGTTCCGCAACTCAAGCTTGATCTATAGCGACGATATCGGTGCTCAGGTAGCTGCTATGGGCTTCAAGGGTGTGCTCACCGAAGGTGCTAAGCATATCCTCGGCTGGAAGAGCCCTCACTATCTCTACCATGCTAACACCAACCCCAACCTCAAGGTGTTGCTCCGCGACTATAAACTCTCTGACGATATCTCACTCCGCTTTGCCAATACCTCATGGGATGCATATCCTTTGATGGCAGGTACATACATGGATTGGATTGCTCAGACTCCTGCTGAGGAAGAGGTTATCAATATCTTCATGGAGCTCTCGGCTCTCGGTATCTTCCAGCCTCTGAGCTCAAATATCCTTGAGTTCTTCAAGGCATTGCCCGAGTGCGCTCGCGAGCGTGGCATCTCATTCTCTACTCCGAGCGAGGTGATCAAGAACTACAAGTCGGTAGGTCCCGTTGACGTTCCTTATCCTATGTCATGGGTCGACGAGGAGCGCGACATCAGCTGTTGGTTGGGTAACACCATGCAGCGTGAGGCGTTCAACAAGCTCTACAGTGTGGCCGACCGTGTGCTCATCGGTCTCGACAAGCGCATCAAGCAAGACTGGGACTACCTGCAGGCAAGTAACAACTTCCGCTTCATGACCACTAAGGAGAATAGCGTGAGCATGAACCGTAGCATCTACGACTCACCTTACGATGCATTCACCAACTATATGAATATCCTTGGCGACTTCATCAGCCGTGTCAACTCACTCTATCCCGTTGATATTGACAATGAGGAGCTCAACGCTTTGCTCACTACTATCAAGAATCAGGATGAGGAGATCGAGGCGCTCACCAAGGAGTTGGAGAAAATCAAGGGCGTGACTCTCCCCGCTGCTGAGGAGAAGCCCAAGAAGGCTCCCGCTAAGAAGCCCGCAGCTAAGAAGGCTCCTGCCAAGAAGAAAGCTGAAGAGCCCAAGGCTGAGTAAGACTATAACCATTAGTCCTAATATAGTAATCACCCGAGGAGAGATTCTCGGGTGATTCTTTTTTGTATGTGATTGGTGTGAATAGATACCTTGTTGTATCTTATAGCCATACCTCTTATGGCTTGCTTCCCATCTTCATGGTGAGGGTGCCGCCACGTGCTATGTCGGCATGGGTGATGTAGGGTAGGGTGTAGGGCTCTCCATTCAGTTCGATGCTCTGGATGTAGATATTCTCGGCACTGTTGCCGATGGTCTCTATAGTGAAGGTGCCACCCTCTACGGTGAGCTGTGCGCGGTCGATGATGGGTGAACCAAACCAATATCTTCCGCTGGCGGGCTCCACCTCGTAGAGACCCAAGGCTGAGAGGATGTACCATGCCGACATCTGTCCCATATCCTCATTGCCCGAAAGTCCGTCGGGGATGTCGCGGTATTGCTCTGTCAACACTTGGCGTACGAGCTCAGCAGTCTTGTGTGGCTCTCCTAACATGGCATACAGATATAGGATGTGGTGGCTGGGCTCGTTGCCGTGGGCATATTGTCCGATCATACCTGAGATGTCGGGTGAGGGTTCTCCCTCCAATGCGGATGAAGCGGCAAACAACGAATCGAGTCGGGCGAGGCATGCTTCGCGGCTGCCAAACATCGTGGCATATTCCTCGATATCGTGCGGCACGAGCCAGGTATATTGCCAGGCATTGCCCTCGCAGTAGTCGGTGGTGCGGTGCGAGGCGTAGTAGGGACTGAAGGTGGCGCTGAAGTTGCCCTCGTCATCTACTCCGCGGATAAATCCTATGGTGGTATCGAAGTAGGTGCGGTATGAGTGGCTCATGCGAGTGAAGTGAACATACTCCTCTTCCTTGCCCAGCGCACGGGCTGCATTGGCGGCAGCACCATCGGCCAGTGCATATTCCATGTCGTAGGCGATGGCCTCATTGTATAGGTTACAGGGTATGTAGCCATAGGTGTGGCGTAGTCCCTTGCCGCGTTCGTGCAAGGCGGCGGTCTGCTTGATGGCTTCGAAGGCATGCTCGGGGTCGAATCCCTTGAGCCCTTTCACGATGGCATCCGCTACGACGGGGATGGCAGGGTCGCCCACCATGCAGTTGGTCTCGTTGCCCCATAGGTGCCATACGGGAAGGTCGCCCTGCTTGTCGTAGATATCTACCATGGAGGCTACAAACTGTCCGGCTCGTTCGCTTTGTATGATAGTCATCAGAGGTTGCTTGGCGCGGTAGGTGTCCCATAGCGAGAAGTTGGTATATCGGGGCGTTTCGCTATCGTAAATGTTGCCGTCGGCACCGCGGTACTTGCCGTCTACGTCGCTGAAGAGGGCAGGTGCCATCAGAGTATGGTACATGGCGGTGTAGAAGATGCGTTTTGTTCGCTCGCAGTCGGTCTCGATGCGTATGCGGGCCAGCTCCTCGTTCCACGCACGGGTTGCTTGCTGGCATGTGGCATCGAAATTCCATCCCGGTAGCTCCGTCTGCATGGCGAGGTGCGCTCCTTCGATGCTTACGGGTGATATGGCCACCTTCATCAGGATTTGTTCGCCTTGTGTGGTGGCAAAGTGTGCGCGGCCATACATGTCGTTCGGTCCGTGCAGAGAGAATTGTGCGAAGGGTTTTGAGAACTCTGCTACGAAGAATACCCATTGGTTGGCTGCCCATCCTCTTGATCGGCGATATCCTACGATACGGTTATCCCCTTCGGCCTTCAAGTAGGTCTCTGTGGCGCGGTCCCAGCAACCACCGTTTTCAAGGTCGATGACGATGGCCGCCTCCTCGCTTTCGGGGAAGGTGTATCGGTGCATGCCTACACGAGGGGTAGCAGTGAGCTCCGCCTTGATATCGTAGCGCGTCAGAGGTACGGCATAGTATCCGGGGCGTGCGGTCTCTTGCGTGCGGTCGGCCAGTGACCATAATCCGCTCTCGGGCTCCTCTAAGTTGCCGCGTGCATAGGTCACCTCGCCTGTGATGGGCATTACTGTGATGTCAAACATGTCGCCTATACCCGTGCCGCTCAGGTGCGTGTGTGAGAATCCTATCACCGATGCTTCGTCCTGATGATAGCCTGAGCACCAGTCCCACGACTGGCTGATGCTGGTAGGACCCAGTTGCACCATGCCGAAGGGTACGCTCGCCCCTACAAATACATGGCCATGTCCGCCGCTACCGATGAGTGGGTCTACGTATGTTGTGAGCATCTCTTTCTCGTTGCATGCCGCCATGAGCAGTGCCGATGCCAGTATGGCTGTCAGTTGCATTATCTTCTTCATAGCGTGCTATACTCTTTGATGATGGCAATTGTTGTAGAGTCGCAGTCGAATACCGAGTACCAGCCTTGTGGCTCGTGAGGTGGGTCGCACAGGTAGTCATCGCCTGTCTGCCATACGAGTTCGCGTGGGCGTCCGCATCCGCTCCATCCCCAGAAGTTGCATCCTGCTATAGGACCACCTTCGCTTGCGCTACGCTTCACCTCGCCGAAGATATGGCGGTAGTAGCGATCGCGGCTATCGGTGGGGATGCCTATGCCGGCTTGATTGCCTTGGCGTGAATATCCAAACTCCTCTATCACGAGCGGCTTGTTCAAGCGGCATGCCATGTCGGTGTGCAGTGCGATGTATTGGCTACTCTTATCGCAGGCATTGGCGATGCTGCTGTCGGGGGCGGTACGTGATGCCCATCCCCAGTTGAGTGGCCATATGTGGATGGTGAGGTAGTCGATGTTGGCATCCGCGTGTATCTGTTCGCATAGGGCGGCATCAGCTTCGCAGCCTACGATGCCCTCGCTACCTGTTGATACCAGGTGGTTGGGGTCGATGCTCTTGATGAGTGCTGCTGCGCGTGCTATCCATTGTGCAAAGCCCGCCTTGGTGATGCTGTCGCGTGCAAAGGGGCGCGGTTCGTTGCATAGCTGCCATGCCATGATGGCAGGCTCCTCGCTATAGGGTCGTCCTGTGATGCTGTTTTGTCGCGCTACGATCTGTCGGATATAATCATAGTATAGGTTCTGTGCCGTGGTATCGCGTGAGAAGTCGGCGCAATACTCCACATATCGGTCATAGCCTCCCTCGATGTTGGCATTGGGCGAGTCGCCATAGCCGCACTGCTTGAGGTAGTAGCCATAGCCACCGCTCCAGTCCCAGGCATTGTTGAGGTATATCACCGCCTCCATGTCGCGCTTCTCCAGTTCGGCGATGGTGTAGTCGAGTCCCATGAGCAACGTGTCGTTGAGCATGCCCGGTGCTACTTGCAGATAGGGCTTGGCCGGATTGGCAAGGTCGCTACCCGCATCGGGGCCAGTCAATATACGTACGTTGGTGATGCCTAACGCCTTCAACTGATCCAGTTCGTGGCATAGACGTTCGCGATCGCCTCCTCTGCCGGTAGAGCCCAGTATGGAAGCATACCACATGTTGCATCCTATGTAGTGATAGGTCTGCCCATTTTTGATGAGCCGTGTGCCGTCGGTCACGATGTAAGGGTTGGTCGCTGGGTGCGAGCATCCCAAGAGTAGCCAAACTACCCATGCGGCATATAGATATAAGTGTCGAGTAAGCATGAATGTGTTTGTATGTAATAAACTACGAAGATACGGAGATTTTGTGCTTATTGCAAATAAAAGGCTGTTTTATTTGGTTTTCAAACCTCAAGCATGTAATTTTGCGCAAAAATTAAGAATAGTGGGAAGAACAAAGTTTTCGCAGCGCGAGATTGATATCATAGCAAAGCTGCTGGGCAGAAAGATGGCGGGCAACCGCTCGCAACAGAAGATGGTGAGGCACACACTGCGCACGGTCTTCGAGTTTAATATATCAGACTTTAATGTGCAGGGTAAGGCTTTCGGACCTGCCGACCTTCACGATGCCGTTCGTCGCGGAGCTATCCGTGTGCTCGATGAAGCTACTGTAGAGTCCATGCGCTTGCGCCATGCCGAGAAGAAACGTCATGAGGAGACCCTCGCCCAAGCCGAAGCTATTGCCGATGGTGAGGCAGTCGATTGGCAGGCAGTGCAGCGCGAGTGGGAAGAGTATTATGCTCAGCACCCGGAAGAGGCGGGTCCTGCAGTTGACTAAGTCAGTACGTAAGGCTTTATATAGTAAGAGGGAGATATTTCATGTCTCCCTCTTCTTCTTTTATGTAATCTTTCTCTTACGGCCACAGGTCAAGGTCGTATGTCGCTTCGATAGCGTTCTCTACCTTATCGGGCAGTGCCGAGAAGAAGTCGAGTGATGTGATGCGTTCCACCTCATCAATGGTGTTCACATACTTGTCGCGTTTGTAGTTGCCCGCCTCGTTCTTGTAGACGAATCCTACGGCTCGTGGCTTTCCGCTCTCAATGCCCGTCAGCACCACCTTGAAGAAGGCGTCGGGTACTCTTATCTGATGCTTCTTGCCTATGTGTCCATATTTGGGTGATTTGTACAGGATGGGGCCGCACACGATGTATACGGGCTCTGTAGCAGCCCATCGGCGGCATGCCTCCTCCAGTTCCTTCCAGTCACCGCGGTTGAGGTTGTGGTTTTGCGGACAGATGTTCGTCATGTAGAAGCTCTCGTCCATGGCTCTCCAGTGCCATCGGTTGTCGCTTGCGGGACACATATGTCCGCGGTCCCAGCCCGAGTTTGTGTATTCGCTCGTTGTGATGGCCAAGTGCTCGGGTATGTCCGGATCGGGCACAAACTTGTCGTTGCGGCTCTCGCGTTCGATGAGCTTCTCGGTATTGAGCTCCCACGCCACCCAGTTGGGGATATTTGTCTTTGGATTAAACGATACCGTATACCCCATACGCTCCAGATACACCTCGGGCATCTTGGCGCATGCTACCGGTATCTCATATCGTTCTGTTGTAGACTTCTTGCTACTGCCACATGCCACCATCAGCAATGCTATGAGTGGCCATATAAACTTTTTCATATTCATCGTCCTTGTATTTTCGTGAGAGAATGCTAAAAAAGAGATACCCCTTCATGGGATGTCTCCGAAATGGATCAAAGTCCTTTTATCTCTTTCTGTAGTAACTCTAAAAACATAGCTCCGTGGCCGCCGTCCATCTGGGAGTGATGGAACTGAAAAGAGATAGGGAGTGTAGTCTTGAACCATCCCTTGCGATATTTACCCCACATTACCATTGGGTTGTTGAATTTGTCTGTATACTGGTTCACTATGCAGTCAAGCTCTGTCTGAATCATAGCAGAGGTCCCTACTATCATGTAGTCATCCAAGAAAGAGCTTCTACACGCTTTCGAGGCTTGCGCTGTAATCGTTTGGTATGCCTCAGTAAATGTAGTGATATCTGCGGAGAATGGGATGTCACAGGAATTGATACCTCCCTTACAGTTGTGTACGATGACATTGATTGCCATGATGTCGAACTTGTACAACTTGCCTTTGTCGGGGAGGAGATAGAACTCCTCTATCTGTGTTGCAGCTTTTCCTATGCACCAGCAAAGGAGGGCATTGAATTTGATGCCCAACTTCTTGCTTGCCTTTAGGAGATTGCTCACATCAAAGGTCTTGGTAAGGGTAACCATGGGCATAGGCGAGGTTATCCACATCTCAAAAGCCTCTGCTCGGGTCGTATCTTGAGGATTTACTTCTATTTTCATGCTGTAAAGTTAAAAAAGGTGGCCATAAAGACCACCTTTCATTATGACTATCCCAACTTATTGGGGATAAATCTCTTACTTGTTGAGTGCCTGAGCTACGTCTACAGCGCAAGCTACTGTGCAACCTACCATCGGGTTGTTACCGATGCCGAGGAAGCCCATCATCTCTACGTGAGCGGGCACTGAAGATGAACCTGCAAACTGAGCGTCAGAGTGCATACGACCCATGGTGTCGGTCATAAGATGGGTTGCGCCTTGGCTTTGTCCCTGTAATGTCCTTGAATTTATTGCTAATCTCCAGAATTACAGTCTAAACCTTCAAAAATTTAAAGAACACTTCTTTAGTAATTATTATAATAAACTCTCGTATGGTCGTGAATAAGTCACAAACGCCACATTTATTCATCTAAAAACATATTCAGACCGATGCAAAGGTAGTGATTATCTACCATTCTGCAAACGAATCGAAGGCATTTTTGTCGTATCACTGTAAGTTATTCAAGTAAACCCAAACAGGCAATATCACCCTACATATGCTACAGCGAGCCACTATATATTTCGAGTTTTATATTATCCTCCAATAGGCAATTCCATGTTGTAGCCTGTTTGATTTTGAGCATTCCAATCTTCTCAATATAATAGCATAGTATTAACCTTAAAACTTTATAGCTATGGAGTATGCAATCTCCTCAGAAATTTTGAAAAAGTACATGCCTACATCCTTTGCGGATAAGCGTGTAGAGAAGCCGAAACTCATCAAGAGAATTCGGTAAAGTTAATGATTAGAATTTATGTTCTAAAAAAGAAAGCCTGTCTATCCATTGGGATAAGCAGGCTTTTATCGTTCTTATTTATCGTTGGGACATTTCTCTATCCTATCCAATATTTCCGTTCCGTTTACTATTTTGTAATGATAAATAGTAGGGGCGCATGGCTCATATTTCACTCCTTTTGTGTGTCCCCAATCGTATTGCACTCGTTCCACCAATTCAAGTGAACCATCTACTAACCCATAGACTTTCTTTCCTCCCATCTTCACTCCTACACCTTGAAGAATGCTTATGGTTTTGTTGATGGTGTCAAACTCGGTATAGTCATTCAACTCATCGAAGGGTTCTTCCTGCATTGGAGACAATTGGTGAGAACCAACATTCAACTTGTACGCTTGATATGCATGATAACTTCGATAACCCATCCCTTCCCAAAAACAAAGGAGAAGTTCTTCTTCACCATCAAAGTCTACATCGAAGAAGAAAAAAGGAGATTGATTGCCTGCGAAGGTATTATCCTCAGACATATTGAAAGGCGTGTAATCTATCTCTATGGTCTTCTTATCACAGGAGGACTCTATAAGGTTCTTATCTGCATAGCAAGGATTCACGACCGTCATTTCATGCTTTCCCTTTCGGAACGTCAACACGGCTTCTCTCCCTACTATATCAGAAAAGTATTCGTCCCGTATTGAATCAGTAAGGATCTCGACAGAGACATCATATCCATTTACCTTTTGGCTGTAATGAACGTGTATGTTAGAGTCTGCTTGCTTACAAGACATCAGACCTATCAAGCAACAAGTGAATATTATGAGTTCCCTTATCATATTGCAAATGTAACAAAAGTTTTCTGGGATGCAGTGGTCTTATCTCTTAATATTAGTTCTCATAGCTAAAGCTGTAGCTTCTCCTGTGATAAAGAGTTCTCCCAATCGGTAGTTGCGTTTCCCTTTACTCTTGGCTGCACCTCCTACCATCATAGTGTGCTCAATGAGTTCGTTGGAAAATCCAGACACCTTGTAGTACCACTTGCGTCCCTGTCTTAAGTTAAATATTTTATTTCATTTAGTACAGATTCGAAAGAATTGCGTTTATTCATCATCTGACGTAACACATTGAGATCTATATATCTTGCCTTATTTTTCAAATGTTCTGAAAAGTAAAATGTCAACTCTTCATAGATAACAAAACTTGCAGTATCATTGTCAGTATGTGGATTTATCGAATATTGCAGTACGGCATTACTTTCAACAGGGTCAGCATGCATAGCCGCAATATATTCTGCGATTTCTTCCAATTCAGCCTGACTGTTTTTATAATAGACACACGATATTATATATAAATCCTGTTTCTCATCTAATCTGGATATTTCATATTCCACACCACAATAACTAAAACACAAAGGGCATTCTTGTAGGACTGTAACGCCTGGAATTCTCTTAAGGGCGTCATTGATTGTAATTATCCCTAATTCGTTGTATCTGGCTCTCAGCCGCTGATATGACCCAATCATTTTCATAGCTTCTGCTATCGCAATTTCCTCATAAAACTCTTTGTTGGGCTCTTTTTGGATGCATTCATATTCGAATCTATATGGCCCACTACCTGTATCGTAGTTTTCTTTTGCAAATTCATTACATGCCTCCACAAACATGTCCAGTTCATGGAGAATATAGTCTTTAGGGGATTCTCCAATCAGCGGTATATTTATATAGCATACGCAAACGCCATATTGAGGTAAAGGATAGAATGTAGAATAATCAGAACGAACAAGATTCGCAGCTCTGATACAATCGACTTCATCTCCAGAGGATGCATACTCGCACTCGCAGATGTCACCCATGTGAATCTCCAACCTCCACCATAATAAGCCAAAATCATTCTCATTCGCCTCATAAAGGTCAAATTCCTTCCCTCGATATTTAATCGTAAGGGGATCTTCTGATTCGTTGGTAGACTTAATAACTTCTATTCCACATCCATTTAACAAAGCTAATGTCAAACTCATAATAATGCTGATTAAATTTATTACTAATATTTATTATGATTGTTTCTTTATCTGCTCTTTTGTCTTGCATTCTCTTTCTGCTCTCTAACATTACATGCAAACTTCTGCATTTCCTTGCTCAGCTTGAAGTAAGATTTCGTCGTAGTTCATATTGTTATTTCTACTTATTGAGTTGTTGTATTAAAAGAATGGAGCTCCGTTTAATCTTATAGCAACTTGGTTTACATGTTGTTTGACTATTCTGAAAGTTTCAGTTTCACTAAAAGGAACTAATGTTGCATCATCTTTAATGTGTGGTAGAAAGATTGAAAGCAAAATTCCAAGTTCCACAGAATAGTAGTCTCTTGCATCTTGGTCTGAGACTCCTGCGCCTTTAAGGATGTGTACCCAACAGTCAATGTATATCATCAAGTCTCCAAAAATCAGTCTACCACATCTTGCAATATGCGCATTAATGACTGCTATTAATCCGTCAACTAAAGCATCTACTCCTTCTTCTGAAGAACGACTTGCAGCGGCCAATATATTGCAGCAATCATCATAGAACTCTTTTATGCCTTCCCCAGCTTGCATATTAACAATGGGAGACATTGTTCCAGAAAAAAGATTAGGACGATATTGGTTACTTATCACAAATGAAGAATCAGTAGGCAAACTGAAACTTATTCGACTCGGTACACCTTTAACATTAGTGCTGAAAGCAAATAATCTGAGATTTTCCATATTAAATCATAGTCTATAATTGTTTATATAAGTATATTATCTCCTTTTTCGCTAACCCCTCTTAAGCAGAAACCATAGAATCTCGCACGGTAAACTACTCGCGGCTTTCCTGTGTATGTTTCTAGATTTTTCGCGTGTTGTGGACTGTTCATGCGTGTTGAACTCCAATAATTTAGAAATCCAACAGATTCTCCACAAATCGGCAAGAATATTGAATTTCCGTTTGCTCCATAAATTCGATATCCCGAGACATTATTTTCCTTAGTGGGAATCCATCTACACTTTGTTATAAGTTCTTCAAATTCGTCAGCAGTGGGTATTCTCCACATTTCACCATGTTTAATGGTTAAGGCATCATCAAATGAACTGATTTTATGAATAATCCTACGAAAATGAGTCTCTTTGTACGGGCCATATGGTCCAGATTCTAACCAATCTAAATAATTCTCCCACGTATAATTTACTTTAGGAAGAATTTCCGCCCATGCGTATAATTCTCCAGCATCAGTAGGAGTATTTGCCCCCATATTTCTATCGCTCCATCGTACTGATAACCCAAGATCTATTGCTAACATCTAAGTATAGTTAATTTGTAAAAAAATCTACAACAAAAACTTAATATAGGTGTAATTTTTCTCTGTATGAATTTGACTTATTGGCATACCATATAAGTCTTTTTGCGATCCAATCATAGAAATAAACTCCTTTGTTGGTTGTTCTAAGCAAACTCCAATAGGTATATCGTCAATAAATGCCTTATAAATAGTTATTTCCTTGTATCCTACACGCTCTTTTTGATTGTCAAGAATAGATGCTATGGCACAATTGTCTACATCGCACGCACCTATGAATAAAGGACAATTGTGTCCAAAACTTCCCTCTATGAATATCGTGTAAATTCCGAGATTATTTCTTAATGAGTGAACAATATGCTCAAGATACGCATCATAAATATTCATAATCCACTTTTTTTAGTTTTTTATTGTTAAAAGATAGAAAGCTTTATCGTAGCTGCTCATTGGAACTTGTTTCTCGATATTAGAAATGGTAAATCCCCAAAAATCCTTTTTACGATTGATTATATCAATCAGTTTTTCAATTCCATCCCTATCTATAATTCTAATGCAATCAACATTGCCAGACCCATCACTTTTAGCTTGGAAATGAATCATGTCAGAACGCCCTTGAAAACAAATTCTCGCAAAATAATTCTGCAAATTTCCATCGTCTGTGCAAAGGTAAACTCCGCTATCGATATCTATGCTAGCACATCCATAATAGTATTGTTCATTTAATTTCTCAAGTGCATTCTTAATCTTACAGTCATTTAAGAAGTTAATTTTACTTATGTTCATAGCTTTACCTTTTTGCCTTCCTGTCCCCAAGGTCAGCTTTTAAAATAAAATAAGGTGTGGGAACTTACTGTCTTATCCTAAAATCAGGCTTCTCGCATTGCCTACGGTATGGATAAAACAATAGCCCACACCAAAGGATATGTAAAAAGCCAACAATGGCTGTACATACCAATGATGTGGTGCTACTGTCATCATCTTCATACCGTTTCAAATTTTGCGAGAATTTGATTTTAGAAGATAATTTCAATAACACCTTTTTACTAAAAAAGTACCATTCCTTGCAGACTGCTCTACAGTCCTACGGAAAGGCAATGGCAAAGATAGTAAAAGGTGTTGAATGTTGTTACAAATTTCCCATAAATCTTTGCAGATTCACGAGAAACTATGCTGAGATGCATATAAATTGCATAGAATAAGAGGTACGACAAAATTTGAACAGGGACTATAAAAACATTTCTTCTCAAAAAATGTCGCCCTCCTCTATCTCAGAAACTCAGCACATCATAAGTTTCAAGAATCTCCTCTTGCCTCAAACCAAGATAGCGCTTGGTAATAGCTATGCTACTATGATTGAAGAGTTCCATCAACTTAACTAATGATTGCTGCCTGCTTACCGCTTGTCTGCCATCGAAACAATAGTAAACAAAAATCCCTGTAACCTATTCGATTACAGGGATTTGGCGTATAATCTAATCAGTAGATTACTTGTTGAGTGCCTGAGCTACGTCAACGGCGCAAGCTACTGTGCAACCTACCATCGGGTTGTTACCGATACCGAGGAAGCCCATCATCTCTACGTGAGCGGGCACTGAAGATGAACCTGCGAACTGAGC
>JAFZFZ010000095.1 GCA_017557005.1 Bacteroidaceae bacterium
CACACCCCGAAGGAAAACGCGAGTGTAACGATGCGTTCTCTGTGAGATTCGTGAGATCTGCGTGAGACATAAATACATGATAATCTACAATATACATAAAGATCTTTTGAAGATTTAAGACCCCAATAAATGTGTACAAAGATTAGCTAATTTAAGGGGACAATCCAAAGACTTGGACAACTGCTATATTATCTCTTAAAAAAGAAAGAGGATGTGTTTGCACACACCCTCTTCCATGATTCGTTAAAGATTATTTCACCACTACCATAGCAGTTGAAGAAGCAGCCTTCACCACATACACGCCCGAAGGCAATGCAGCACGTGTAGCGAGCTTGGTACCATGCAAGGTATATACGTCAAACTCATTGCAGCCATCCACATAGATAGTGCCATCTACCACATAGGGTCTGATGGTAGCGCCAGCAACACCTACCGTTTCGATAGCGGTAGGCTCTGAAGTACCTTCAGCACGGGTATAGAGTACCACCCAACCGATATCATCCTTCATAGATGTAGCACTCAGCTTTGTACCATCAGGGGCGTTCTTACGTGAAGAGTCTACAATACGTCTCAAGCGCACGCCTACCGTGAACTCATGACCATCAACCTCTTCTGTCACCAAGGTATTGCGACGCAACATGGTGGCAGCATTATAGTTGGTGGTCTGCAGATTTGCAAACACGAGCGGGTTATTGAAGCGAAGCGTATCACCCTCATAGGTGAAGTGACATGCACGAGCTGTTGATCCATAAGCCATCTGCTCATTCTTACCAGCAGCAATCATCAAGCCACTCTCTGCATCCATAACGCCTACACCAGGTGTAATAGCCAAATAGCATACACTCGACTTGACTGAAGCCTTAGTACCTACCTCATCCTCGTACATCAAGATGCACTTGAAGCCCGTATTGGTCACATCATGTATCTTTACAATGATCGGGCCCTTAGGCTGAATGGGCTTACGCACCTCAGTGAGCACTACAGGCACCACACCTTCGGGGAAGGGCTTATTGAATGCCACTGCTACAGTATCCACCATATTGACCTTCACTACGCCAACCTCACAGTCGAGATTACTAAACTGGTAGTTACCCTCCTCAATAGCCATAAAGGGAATCTTCTCGGCCTTATCAAATGTCGAAGAAGTAGAGGTCAGCCAAGACATTGGAGTGTAAGAGAAGTTCCTCGTACCTGAGCCTGAGATAAAGTTACCCAAGTGCATGTTGCTGTTATTATTGGTGATAGTACCCATGAAGAGACCCGGTGTATCACTGAATCCTTCAGTATAGTTCATTGTCACCTCTTCACCATCAACCATAATGATCTCGCCATACTGGATACCAGTTGCACCATTGAGCGATGAGCGAGCAGCCTTGATTGAAGACGATGAGCGCTCCTTGTTATCAGCCGTCACATTCACCACGCGATACTCATATACACCAGCAGCAGTGATTGTATCAGTGAAGTTATACTTCAGAGTCTTACCCGACATATCCTTAGGAGCGAGGACAGCTACAGTCTCATAGTTGCCGTCTTCTACCTTACGCTGTACTCTGATCTCTTTGAGCATATCACCATTGGTGTCAACCCAAGAGAGTTTGAATGCACCTGCAGCCTGATTACTCCAAGTACCAGTCAGCTCCGATGCGGCGGTATACACTACGTTAGGAATCTTCTCATACTCCTTACGATAAGCCATACCCGACTGCATAGTCTGGAAATACTTACCGGTAAGTGAAAGCTCATCACCCTTGAGCAGTTTTGAGCAGTCAGCCTCACTGTTCCAGTAAGCATAGCGCTCTACATAGGGAGAGTTGTTGAGCGTATTGAAGATACCCTTCATAGCATCAAGGTTCTTCTGCTGGTTAGCAGTAGAGAAGCTACGGTCGGTAGCAAAGATACCATTGTTGTTCCATGAAGCACCCCATACGAACTCAGAGATCCAGATGGGTCGCTTGCCATAGTCATTGTAGTAGCTCTGCATTCTATCGAAACCACTTGCCCAGTAGCAATGGAGGTCAAGGATATCACAACGCCAACCGCGAGCATCCACAGCAGCGATAAACTCCTTGAGGTGATTCCAGCTACCGTCGTGTGATGACTCTGAGCAAAGGCGCAAACCCGTACGCATCAACTCCTGCCACTGATTGAGGATAACCTCTACAGTCTGAGGAGTATCGTCGGCACTGTTACCCGGCTCGTTGTTGGTCTTCATGTGGCAAGCATAGGTAGCGCTACCGCAAGCCGAAGCTGAGGGCCATGCTACATAGATCTGATGAGGCACACACTCGTGGTCGGGCAAGAGGCTGAGACCTGCAGCCCAGTCGTAACACCAGCTGGTAGCCAACAAGTCATTGGCACTGGCACGAGTATCAGAAGCCAAACCCTTCTTCTCGGCATCGTACCATTGGAACACACGGTATGATGAGATGCGGCCGTCGAGATGAGCGGGCAACTCAGCAAATTCGAGGTCCTCCTTATCGGCAATGAAGCAACGGCTGTAACCCCATCCGTTCTTACCGGTAGCGAAGGTCACCATGTAACCACGCTTGAGTTTGAAGCTACGAATCTGGTTGTTGAGCTTGGCATCAGTAAGGGAGTTCATGAAACCGCCCGAGTGCTCAAGGCCAAAGTCGTTGACTGCAGTACCACCATAGTTCGGCTCTGAATATACGGTAAGAGGCTTGATATCCTTGGCATAAGGCATGATGATAGCACCATGTGCATACATCTTCACCTGACAGTTTTCACCATTTACGGCCTGTTCGCCATTGATGAACACACGATCCTTCAAGTGATTTTTGATCACCAAACTGGGGCGGATGCTCTGAATGATGAGCACGGCATGCTCCGTATTGGTAATGTTCACCTTACCTCCATCAGCGAAGGGCTTATCATTGGTGATGATATAGTCTACATTGTCAGTCAATGTCACCTCGGTGCTCACTTGCGACACCTTGTTGATAGTGTTTGCGGCATTTGCTGAGAGGCCAAAGGCCAAGAGCAATGCGCATGCTATTTGTTTGATTTTCATAGTTGTGTATTATATTATAGGAAGTCCTAGGAAATCCTATGATACTCTGGTCTCACTAGATTTTCTAGAATTTCTAAATCTTCTAGATTCTCTAGATTCTCTAGTTTCTCTAGATTACCCTAGAGCATCCTAGAACTTCCCAAAGAATTACTTCACCGAACGGATTACGAAGGTGTACTCATAGTCACCATAAGGCATCTGGTACTCGCGACGAGGCCATGCACCCCATGAGTTAACACAACCGATACCAAACTGCTGCTTGTCGATGCTTACAACAGTGAAGTCGCGCGGTGTGAGGTCACCTGAGTGACGCTGATCCTTATCGAAGCCGTCGTCGAGGTCGCTCTGCAAGTAGTTGAGTGCAGTAGCGTTGAGCGCCTCAGTACCGTAGAACTCGAGACCCTTGCCAGCATTGTCAAGTACGCGCCAGTAGCGAACCTCAGTCTTGTTACCTGACTCCTGCGGACGGATGTAGGGGAAGTACTGGTCGGCCACCTTCTGTGTGTAGACACCAATGGTCTCGTCGTTGTTACGGTCGATGTAGTTTTCACCGGGACCCTTACCATAGTACTCGATGTTAGCATAAGCCTCGGGCATCACCATCTGCATACCGAAACGGAAGAGCTGGGGCTTACCCTCCTTGTTCTCGCCAGCCTTGAGGGTCTGGTTCACGATGAGCTGACCATCAGCGGTGAGGATATACTTCATCACGAGGGTAGCCTCGAGGCGACGCATCTCGTACTCAGCAGTAACAACCATGTTGTTGCCCTCCTTAGTCCATTTGAAACCTTCCTTGGTCAAGTGCAATCCGGGCTCCTTCCAGTCGGCAAAGCGACGCTGCAAGCCTGCACCGAAGTCATTATCGGTAGGAGCACGCCAGAAGTTGGGCTTCAAAGCATGACCCTTCTCCATCATCGGAGTATCGTTCACGTCGATATACTCGATCCAACCATTCCAACGGTTCCATGTTACAGTGAGGTCACCACCCTTGAGGATAAGGCAAGCCAAGTGCACGTCCTCGCTCACTGCATCGCCCTCAGCAGCTGTGATAGCCTCTACAGTGGGGTATGCATACTCAGTGAGCTGGAACTGCTCGTGAGCCACCATCCAATCCTTCTCGAGCAGAGCCTCAGCCTCCTTGAGACGGAACTCTACATTGAGCATATACTCCTTGCCATTGGCAGCGGGGAACTTGAAGCCCTTGAGGGTAAACACCTTCTTACCCTGAGCAGGCACATTGATGTTGTCGAGACGACCGTTTGCCACAGCCTTACCCTCTTCGAGCACTGTCCATACGAGGTAGTAGTTGGCGAGGTCTCTAAAGAAGTACTCGTTGCGCACCTCAATCTGACCCTTCTTCAAATCCTTGGCAGTAGCCCAAATCTCCTGATAGTTGTAGCGTACCTCATAAGCATGGGGGTTGTAGCGACGGTCGGGAGCGATGATACCGTTACAGTTGAAGTTGTTGTCCGAAGCGGGATAGCGACCATAGTCACCACCATAGGTGAAGATTTCCTTACCCTCCTTGTTGGTATCGCGGAGGCCCTGGTCTACGAAGTCCCAGATGAAACCACCCTGCAAAGCGGGATACTGGCGAATGAGGTCCCAATACTCCTTCAAGCCACCGATTGAGTTACCCATAGCGTGAGCATACTCGCACTGGATGAGGGGTTTGTCGGGGTTCTTACCATAGCGTTCCATATAGTTGTAGTCAGCATACATGGGGCAACGGATATCACTGTTGCGAGCATTGCAAGCCTGCTCATACTGTGTGGGACGGCTGTTGTCGTAAGCCTTGATCCAATCGTAGGCAGCCTCGAAGTTAGGACCGTTACCGGCCTCGTTACCCAAGCTCCAGAAGATGATTGAGGGGTGATTCTTGAAGGTCATCACGTTGCTGATGTTACGCTCGAGGTGAGCCTTAGCAAACGCGGGGTTCTTGGCCAATGTGCGTTCACCGTAGCCCATACCGTGGCTCTCGATGTTAGCCTCAGCCACTACGTAAAGACCGTACTCGTCGCAGAGCTCATACCAACGGGGATCGTCGGGATAGTGACAAGTACGTACGGCATTGATGTTGAGCTGCTTCATGATCTGAATATCCTGAATCATGCGCTCTACAGATACTACATAACCGAAGTCGGGGTCAAGCTCATGGCGGTTAGCACCCTTGAAGTATACAGCCTTGCCGTTTACGAGCACCTGATAGTTCTTGATCTCCACCTTGCGGAATCCCACCTTCTGACGGATAGCCTCGATAACATCGCTACCGTCTACGAGCTCGATGTCAAGGTTGTAGAGATAGGGAGTCTCAGCAGTCCACTTAGCAGGGTTGTTCACTGCCAATACGGCCTCAGCCTTGCCCTCACCATTGATAGCTGTGGTAGCAGTCTTCACCACCTTACCAGCAGCATCAGTCAAGGTGTAGCGCAAGCTCTTGCCTGCAGCATTGTCAGCAGTAGCAGAAATCTTCAAAGTACCGTTCTTGTAGTTCTTGTCCAGGTCGGGGAGGATGAAGAGGTCATCTACGCGAACCTGAGGACGAGCATACATGTACACCTCACGAGCGATACCGGTGAAGCGCCAGAAGTCCTGGTCCTCGAGGTACGAACCGTCGCACCAACGCATTACCTGCATAGCTACGAGGTTGTCCTTGCCGGGCACGAGGTAGGGAGTGATGTCAAACTCAGCTGCCACCTTAGCATCCTCGCTATAACCCACATACTTACCGTTGACCCACACCATGAGGTTCGATGTAGCAGAACCTACGTGGAGGTATACCTGCTGACCCTTCCAGTCGGCGGGAATCATGAATGACTTACGATACGAACCGGTGTAGTTGTTGCGCTCCTCGATGTAGGGAGGATTGGGTTCGAACTGATGATTCCAGGGATAACCTGCATTGCGATAGATACGATCGCCATAACCAAGAATCTCGAAGAGACCAGGCACGGGGAAGTTTTCCCACTTGCTATCATCATAGCCTACAGCAAAGAAGTTTGCGGGAGCCTCGTTATGATTCTTCACGAAGTTAAATTTCCACTCGCCCGTCAGGTCAAGATAGCGGGCACTCTGGCTCTTGTCTGCCTGTGCAGCGAGTTCTGTGTTCTCATAGGCGAAGTAGGCAGCGCGAGCCTCCTTGCGGTTCTCCTGATTCACCTCAGGGTCAAGCCACATCTTCGCAGTCTGTGCGCTCATGCTCATGGCAGCTACCAGCGCACCCATCAAAAAGAATGTTTTTTTCATAAATGGTAAAATTATTGATAGTTAATTGTCGTTCACTACATTTTCTTAATCGTTACAAAGATAAGGCTTTATTTTGAAACATGCAAGCGCACGCACGGAAGTTCACATTTTTTGCAGCAACAGCATAAAATTCCTTACGCGCGCGTATGGAGAAATTTCATTTTTGGGTTGGCATTGGCAGAGAGGCAAAGAGCCGCCCCCATCAGCGACCAAACCTGCTTCCAGCACACAAGCGTCAGTACTTGTATATCGGTACTGCAGTACTTACGGCTCAGTACTGGAGTACTTGCATACCAGTACTGAAGTACTGAGCCTTCAGTACTGACGCGCCGAGAAAAAAAATTCTCCGCAAACGGCCACACGCTGCCAAAGCCAACCCATTTATAAACTTTCTTCACCTGAAAAACGCTCATTTGCGCAGAGAAATAAACAAAAAATCGCCCATTTCATCGTAGTTTTTCGCTTTTCGACGAGATCTCAAGCAAAACAACCGACACCACACCTACACTCCACCAAACCAAAGCTCTCTTATTGGTTTTACAAAGAGATCAGCCTAAAGGAAACGTTAAAATCCAAGTTCTCAAGGCTTTTCTTAAGACATTTTTTTGTAAAATTCAAACAATTCCTCTATCTTTGCGAAGTTTTCCAACGTACGCACGCGAAAAAACTATTAAAAGCACAAAAAATAAGAGAACAATTTATTAATAATCAATTTACTAACTTAAAAACAAGCATCATGAAGAAATTCTTTACTTCAGTTGTGCTTTTCGCAACAGCAATGTTTGCAGCAAACGCACAGCAGCTTCAGACCGGCGACAGCTTCGAGTACACCAACACAGAGGGTGTAACGAAGACCTACAAGGTTGTCGGCGAGAATTTAGTGGAAAACCCCAATTTTGACAGCGGCGCAGAAGGCTGGGATGGCGGTGACGGTAACCCCATCGGTGGCTACAAGCTCGAAACAACAGGTGGCGCTGATGGCGGCTCATTCCTAGTTCCTGGAAATGGCGGCAAAGGCGGCAACGCTTCTATCGGTACCGCATGGGAAATCGAGAAGGGCAAGCAGTATGTGTTCAGCTTCTTTATGAGAAATATGAGCAACACTGCAGCTGAGAACCCCGCAGGCGATGGTTACATCAAGGTATCTACCAGCGACACTCCCCGTGAAGAGACATTGGTGCTCCAGCCCCTCCCCCACTTGGATGCGAACTTGGCTTGGACACAAAACACATGGGTAATCACAGCTGAGCACAATTATCTTTCACTCTGCGCCCGTTGGTTGGGCAGCTCTAAGGGTTTCGACGCCTTCATCCTCGCTGAGGTTGAGGAGGCTGCTGACACCAAGGAGCTCGAGGACCTGCTCGCTACTTGCGAGGAGTGGATTGAGCACTTCGATGGTGAGGACGCAAAGGGTTACGACGCTTTCAAGCCCATCACCGACCAGGCTTACGCACTCATCGACAGCGAAGAGTTCACCGCCGCTGACCTCAATGCAATGGTACACACCGTAAAGGAGGCTTTGCTCGACTTCCGTATGGCCAACGCAGACAGCGACAACACTGTAGACGTTACAGCACGTTACATCAAGAACACCCAGTTCAGCAATAGCTGGACCGACTGGACCGTTGTAAATGCTGCAGTAGGTAACGGTATGAACATCCGTAACTTCGCTTACTTTGAAGAGACCATGAACCCCGTTGCTGAGATCAATGGTGCACCCAGCGTTGAGTCATCTATCAGCCAGACCGTTCACGGCCTTCCCTTGGGTTACTACCGCTTCACCGTACAGTGCGTAATGACTCACTCACTCGACGCTTCTGACCCCGACGCAAAATCAGGTGCTATCATCTTCTGTAACGGTTCAGAGCTCGACATGATCACTACCCAGTCAGGTACTGAGTATCCTGAGACCTTCACCATCGAGGGTGTAGTATCAGGCGACTCTATGGTAGTAGGTTTCAAGGGTCTTGCAGGTGCAAGCTTCTCATATGTTGCTATTGACAACGTATCACTCGAATTTGCTGGTTTCGACGCAGGTATCTACATCGACGGTTTGATCGAGGATATCAACTACTGGATTACCCAAAACACTGACTACCTCCTCCCCGGCATCGCATTCGTACTCGAAGAGGAGATCTACGCTGCTGAGGATGCTATGGGCGGTACTGACGAAGAGATGAACGCTGCATACATCAAGCTCGACGCAGCCTTCGCAAAGGCTAAGGAAGCTGTGAAGCTCATGGAGAAGCTCGGTGCTGACTACGAGGAGTTCGTTGCCTTCGTATCTGAGACCAGCTACGATGGTATGGACGCAGCCATTGAGGTTATCGATGAGTTGGATGCATTCCTTAGCATGGAGAACGAAGAGGCCAGCTACGACGAGCTCTACGCTATGATTGAGAAGTTGCAGCAGGCTGAAAACAACTACCGCATGAGCCAGAAGGCTACTAAGGAGGATCCCGCTGACTACAGCTTCTTCATCCCCAACGCAAACTTCGAAGCTAAGGGCAACTGGGTATGGACAGTAACTCAGAGCGGTGGTGGTACCGACCTCTGGGTAGGTAACTGCCGTCCTACAGAAGAGGGTGGCGAAAGCCGTACAGGTGTAAACCTCTGGGGTAACCACCTCACCTCTCTCGACCTCCATCAGGAGCTCACAGGTCTTCCCAACGGTCTCTATGGCATCAGCGCTGAGCTCATCACACAAGCAGGCTATGCTACCGACCAGCACCTCTATGTTTCAGGCATCAATAAGGCCGTTTCTGCAAACCTCGACGTTGAGGGTTGGGACAGCTACCAGTGGACAACACTCCAGACTCCTTATGTAGTAGTTATCGACGGTACACTCACTATCGGTGCTGAGACAAACACCTTCGGTGAGGCTTCTGAGGGTTGGTTCCAGGCTACAAACTTCAAGCTCCAGTACTACGGTGAGGCCACCGACGAGGACCTCCAGGTTGCTTACGAGGCTACTCTCGCTGAGGCTCAGGCTCTCGTTGCAAACTTGCTCAAGGGCGACGCTGCTGTACTCCAGGCTAAGATCGACGAGGCTGTTGCACTCAGCGCTACCTCATTCGGCGAGGCTGCTGCTCTCCTCGTAGAGCCTATCGCAACTGCTAAGGCTGCTGCTAAGGTTTACGACACCTACAAGAACGGTGCATACCAGACAGCTATCGACAATGCTGCTTCATTCACCTACGCTGAGGCTACAGATATCGCAAATGCTGCTATTGCATTCGCTGAGGCTATCACTGCTGCTGACACTACTACTTCTGCTGCTTTGGCTGCTATCGAGACTAAGCTCAACGCTTACAACGAGTACACCGTATACCTCGAGGAGGTAGGCTACATGCTCACCGACAGAAAGGCTGGTTATGCTCAGGCTAACATCACCGACGTAGCTAACACCGTTGCTGCTCAGAAGGCTGAACTCGTACATCACTTCCGCTCAACAAACAGCATTGCTGAGCTCAAGAGCAAGCTCGAGACTGTAGTTACATTCCTCGTAAAGAGCGCATACATGAACGCACAGGCTGGTACCGACCTTACCGCACTCATCGTTAACCCCACCTTCGACAGCAACGCTGCAGGCTGGCTCGTTAACAAGGGTATGGGTAACACCGAGACCAACGCAGGCCAGCACTGGGGCGCTGATGCTGCAAACCGTTACATGGATTCTTACAACGGTACCGACAGCATCCTCAACTTCCGCGCTTCACAGGTTCTCACCGACATCCCCAACGGTACATACACCGTAAAGGTTGCTACACGTGCTAACGCTGCTGGTGCATTCGTATTCGCACTCGGCGAGGCTATCACAAGCGAAGAGGTGAACGACTCTACCGTAATGCTCCAGGTTGCTAACAGCAACGCTACCAAGTGGACAGAGATCGTAGCTGCTTCAGACTCAATGGGTGGTATCTGGCAGGCTGAAAACGAGAAGTGGGCTGCTGCTCAGGCTTACGACGAGGCTATCTACAACGCAAACAATGGTAAGGGCTTCGGTTGGACATGGGCTACCATCGACGACGTAGTTGTTACCAACCACGAGATGGTACTCGGTGTAACTACCGACTCTACCGTTTCTAAGGTTGTGTTCCAGGGTAAGTGGTTCTCTGTTGACGACTGGTCACTCACACTCAAGGAGGCTGGCGACAACAGCAACTGGACCATCGAGAGCGGCATCGAGAACGTAGCTGCTATCGTGAAGGAAACAGCATTCTTCGCTATCGACGGTCGCCGTCTTGCTACTCCTGCTAAGGGTGTAAACATCATCAAGACTGTTTACAGCGATGGCCGCATCGAAGTGAAGAAGGTGTTCGTGAAGTAAATCACTCATAGCATGACGAAAGCACTGCACAGAGTGCAATAGCACACAGTGAAATAGTCTGCACACCAAACATCAGCGGGGCTGCATCAGCGGCCCCGCTTATTTTTTGCCCGTCTGCTTGGACAATAACGGAAATATCCTTACATTTGCAAGATTTAACATTGCCCTAGATTTAATAAAATCTAGATTCCTAGAACATCTAGAGCATCTAGAGATTCTAGAGATTCTAGAAAATCTAGAAAAAAAATAGATAGCACATGAAAAGTCCCAAGCAACTACTGCTCACCGCACTCGCAGCCCTTACGCTACAGAGCATCAATGCTCAGCAAATGCCCTATAGAGGTACATTAGAGCACACACTCATATCCGAGCAATCCATAACAACAGCTGGCGATATCGAAGCGGCTACCCTCTTTACCCCCGAGGGCGACTTCACCATCGACCTCAGCATGCTCACTCGAAGCACACACCAAGGCGCACTGGAGATCAGAGCCGCCAACGGAAGCTATCGTGGCTTTAGCGCCAGCATCACCTCGGGCAGTATTGCGTTTGGCATCGACAACTTCGACCCTGCGGAGACACCCGTTACCTACTCCCTTAACCAGGACGACAAGGCACACACCTACCGCACCGTACTGCAAGGCGAAAAGATACATATCTACGAAGACACCACCCTGCTGGGCACACACACGGCCGAGATCTTTGACCGCATGATAATGATGGATCCCTTCATCAGCACCGATGACAAGGAGCGCCAGGAGGGAATCTACGACAAGCACAACCTCATCCGCAATCCCGGTTTCGAGACCGAAGGTGTAGTGCTCAAGAGCGATGCCAGCGACTACCGCTTCTGGCCCGCCGAATGGGAGATCGCCAATGCCAACGCCAAGGATAAGCAGCAGACAGGCGTGCGATGCAACAAGGACAATGCTACCTATGCCAACGGACGTGAAGGCAGCTCGGCCTTGATGTTCCGCCAAGACGGTTCGGGCGGCTTCACCGCATCGGCCGGCAGCTACATCTACCAGCAACTGAGCGCCCCGCTCACCCCCGGACGTCGTTACAAACTCTCATTCCAGGCATTGAGCCACACCAACGACTTGGGCAAGACCTATGCCGTAGCCGTAGGTTCGGCGCTCGGCACATGGGACAACCTCTATGCCACATGGGCAGCCCCTTCAGAGAAGCAAATCGTCAAGGAATATCAGTACGAGTTCATCGCTACAGAGCAAAATGCCAACTACGTTGCCTTCGTATGCTATGGTGGTAGCGGCATCGTACACCTCGACCGCATCACCTTGGTAGAGGAGGTTGGTGGATACAATTTCTTCTCACTCTCGGCATACGACACCCCGGGAACTATCGACATCGACCTACTCGGCGTCAGCTATAGCAAAGGGGCCTACTCTCCCATCTATCACATCAGCAACACACTTTACGACGGAGGCGAATACTACCTCTACAACACCTATTACAGCCGCCTACTCGGCACCAACACCAGCAACTTGCCTGCACTGGTAGCCACTGACGGAGCGGCCAACAATGCAGGCAACACTTGGTGTGCCGAGCAGAGTGACAAGGCAGGTTACTACCGCTTGCGCCACAAAGCAACCGGCAAATACCTTGCAGCCAGCACCGCCAACACCTGGAGCATGACACTTGCCGATGCAAAAGCATCCAACAACACCGACCTTTGGGCTATCACCGAAGGTACTGCTGGCACCATCACCTCGCTCTATAGCGGCAAAGTATTGGGTGTAGACGGTGGTCAGGAGAGCAACGAATACATCGGCGTTTACTACGACAAGAGCACGGGTGAAATGAGCACATGGCAACTCGTAGAAGCTCAGTTCCCCCTCGAAGAAAGCCGCCTCGCTCTCTACCTCGGCGAACTCAATGAGGCCATCGCACTGGGTCAGCAGATTGCAGGTAGCGGCATCTATGGATTGGCAGCTACAGCCAACTTGCAAGCTACCCTCGACAAGGCACAAGCCATAGCAGATGCAGCAACCATTGCCGACATCGCACTCATCGTGACCACCACGACAGAGGTAAAAGAAGCCATAGATACTTGCAAGGAGAGTTCATCGGAAGACACCGGAAACATCCGCGTGTGGGCAACATACGATAGCCACCGACTCAGCTTGGGCGATAGCTACACCCTCAGTCTCGATAGCGTAACCTTTGCCAACGACTCTACCATGTACCTACTTATCCGCAACCGCAACAAACTGGGCGCTTTGGTAGGTATCAGCCGCACCAGCATCAGCATAGGCGGACAAACGATTGCTACCATTGCCGCCAATGAGGACAAGCACAACTTCCGCTTGGCTGTAGACAAGGGCACACTGCGCATCTATCACAACAACCAATTGCAAGGTAGCGCTCCCACCTATCAGGTACCTGCACTTACCACTGGAGGCGAAAAGACGGAATTCACAGGTCTTGCCACCCAGCACCTAAGCAGCTACGTTGCAGAAATCATCAGCCCCGAAAAGGCGCTCGCACCCGGTGAATACGATGGAGACAAATATAATAAGGTGAAGCGTCAGATTGCACAGGCCTACCATTGCAACCTACACCTGAGTGAGCCGGCCGACTACTTCCTGCTCAACGAAGGAGCCACACTGGAGGAGTCGTCCATCGACATCCGCAACGAGAAGTGCTGGGTCATCTTCCCCCACACACGTCCCTCGGCCACTACACAGACAATGAACGCGCGCATCAAGATTAATGGTGCCAAGCCACAATCGAAGACCAACTACCGTGCAGCCATCTATCTCGACGGTGCAGCCATCATACCCTACCCCTCAAGCGTGCAGCCCCTCTCCATCTTCAGTGGCGAACTCTATGCCGGTGAGGCTACCAACTACGGCACAGGCAAGCACAACAACCTTGGCATCAAGGCCAACACCATGCAGAGCTTCATCCTCAAGCGTGGCTACATGGCAACCTTTGCGACCAATAGCGATGGTAGCGGATATAGCCGCGTGTATGTAGCCGACCACGACGATCTACTCGTACCGGTAGCCCCTGAAGCGCTCAACCGCCGTGTGTCAAGCATCGTCGTGAAACCCTGGCAATATATATCGAAGAAGGGTTGGGGAAGCACTGCAGGCAACAACACCATCAACACCCACACTGAAACAATCCGAGCCAACTGGTTCTACACCTGGAGTGCCGACCGCAAGAGTACGACAGACCTCGAATATGTACCCATCAAGCAACACCTCTGGTGGCCTGGTTGGTCACAGATCAACGCATTGGAGGAGTCGACCCACGTACTCGGATACAACGAGCCCGAACACTCCGAGCAGCATGGATCGGCACAATGCTCGTGCGGAGGTGCTATCAGCGAGTGGAGTGCCTTCACTCACCACACCGAGTTCTTCGAGAGCGGCATGCGCATCGGTTCGCCCTCACCGACCGATGCTGGATGGCTCAAAAACTACGTACAGTACTGCCACAACTATGCATACCGCTGCGACTTTGTGGTGACACACTCGTACTGGAAAGAGGATGTAAACACCTGGAAGCAACGACTCGAGGATATCTACAAGTCTACTGGCCGCCCCATCTGGATTACCGAGATGGAGAACGGCGCCTCATGGGATAAGCCCAGCGAAGGCAATGTGAACGATGCAGCCAAGAAGTACCAGAAGATTTTCGATCTGCTCGAGAGTCTCGACTACGTAGAGCGTTACGTCCCCTACAACGACGACCTTTGGTACAACAAGATGATCTACGACGATGGATGGCCCACGCCCGCGGGATTCATCTTCAAGGATTATCCCTCATCATTTGCCTATAAGGCAGAGGTGCAGTATATCCCCGATTGGTGGAAACCTTCATTGCAGAATGTCAGCATGACAGCAAGCTACAATGCCAAGAGCAAATGCATCGACTTTGCCGTAACCAATAACAATGGTGACGTCACCGACGCGCTCGTGGTAGAGTACAGCTACGATGGCAACACCTGGGAGATAGCCTACGAGGAGACTGGACGCTGGAAATTCGATAGTAACAGCTACACCCTCAGCACAGAGGCGGCTGCCTTTGAGGAGGGCACCATCTACTTCCGCCTGCATGCGACCACTCTCATCGGAGGTGACACCTACAGCGAAGCAATCAGCATCAATCTCGACACCGACATCGCAGCTATCATGCTCGATGGCACACAAATCAAGCACGGTAAAGGCTACGTCGAGATTATCTCACCACGCCAACAAACAATAGCCATACATACATTAGACGGACGTTTGGTAGAGAAGGTCACCGTCAAGGGTACGGCACACGTGCCTCTTGCCCCCGGCACCTACCTCATCAACCAACAGAAAATCAATATCCACTAACATTAATAGCCCTTAATCCCCCTTAATAGACTTTAATAAAATAAAACAATAGATTATGACCCAACCCACCAACCCCACCGTAGAAGAAGGAAAGCTCAAGCGCTTTCCCCTCATCGCCGGAGCAGTCTTCGTGGCTGTAGCATGGGCATTGCTCAACATCTTTGAGCACGAGTACCTCTTCCGCGTACAAGAGCTCTCGCTATGGCTGCCCACCAAAGTATTCTTTGATGAACGCATGTTGGTTCCTGGCGGACTGATGACTTACATCGCCTGCTTCCTCACGCAGTTCTTCTATTATCCGATGTTAGGTTCACTCATCTTTGTCGGACTTCTGTTCGTAGTACAGTTGCTCACCCAAAAGATCTTCAAGATTCCTGCGCGCTGGGGATTACTGGCCTTGCTCCCCGGAGTACTCATCTTGAGTTGTGCTATGGAGGCTGGCTACTGGATTTTCCAGATTAAGACCCAAGGTTACTTCTACTCCATGCTCGTAGGCTTCCTCTTCACCCTTTCGACCATACGCCTGCATCAAATCATCAAGGGTTGGGGCCGATACCTTTGGGTTGTGGCCATAGCTGCAGTAGGCTACCCTCTTTTCGGTTTCTACGCGCTACTCGCTCTGCTCGCAATAGCCGTATTGGCTGTAGTCAAAGCCGAAGAACGTAACATCGGCCTTGCCCTCCTCTGCCTCGCAGTTGCAGCAGCTACTCCTATATTATATTATAATATATATAGCCAGACCCGTTTCGCACGTATGTTTACAGCTGGTATGCCTGCCTTCTTCTTTGAGGCACGCGACCTGCGCACATGGGTTCCCTATATTTTACTCTACCTCTTCCCCTTGGTAATCCCATTCATCCGTTTCGACCGCGCTGCATCGTTCACAATACCCAAGGACCGCTTCATCCTCTCACAGGGCATCAGTGCTGTAGTGATTGTATTCATCGTGCAGTTCTTCTGGTTCCGCGACCCCAATTTCCGCGCCGAAATCAAGATGAACCACTACATGGAGCGCCTCGAATGGCGTAAGATTCTCGACATTGCCAAGAAACAGGAGCAAACCCCTACCCGACTCATGGTGCTCAACCGCAATCTTGCATTGCTCAAACTGGGACGTGCTGGCGACGAGATGTTTCACTACCTCGATGGAGGAGAACCCGCCGCATCGCCCTTTGAGATACGCCTTATGCAGGTAGGTGGCAAGATGCTCTATTACCACTATGCCCGCATGAACTTCTGCTATCGTTGGTGCTTAGAAGATGCCGTAGAGTATGGTTGGAAAGTCGACTACCTGAAGTACATGGTAAAGACCTCCATCATATCGGGCGAATATGATTTGGCTCAGAAGTATATCAACACACTGAAAAAGACCCTCTTCTACAAGAAATGGGCCAAGAAGTACGAAAAGTTCATTGAGAATCCCGCTCTCATTGCCAAAGACCGCGAATTTGCCAGCATCTTGCCCCTCTATCAGTTCGAGGACCAGCTCGATGGTGACAACACCTTGGTAGAGATATACCTACTCAACTACTTTGCCCACACCTATAGCGACCTCAACACACCCATGTTTGACGAGGCAGCTCTGATGTGTGCGCTCACACTCAAGGACATCCAAACCTTCTGGAACTGTTTCTTCCGTTATGCCAACAGCCACAAGGCCGACCGCATGCCCACCCATTATCAGGAGGCAGCTCTGCTTTATGGAAACTTGGAAAAGAATGTAGATATCAGCAAGATGCCCTTTGACAAAACGGTCAAGCTACGTTTCCAAGACTTCATGCGATTTGCGCAGAAACATGCGGTGAAGGATGTAGAGCGCGACCCCGAAGCAAAAAAGCTCTTCTACGAGCGCTTCGGCGACACCTTCTACTACTTCTATTTCTTTATCCGAGATGTAAAATCATATTAAATCGCTCTCTAGAAACTCTAGAGAATCTAGTAACTCTAGATTGCCTAGATCCTAATCCTAATAAACAAATCCCAAAATGAAATACTATCACCTACCACTCATCGCTACGCTCTGCCTCCTCGCAAGCTGCACCGCCAAGGTTCCGGGCCACTACACTGAGGTAGATAAGAATCCCGACATACACCCCAACTACAAGAACATCACTATCCCCTACAACATCGCTCCGCTCAACTTTGCCTATACCATGGAGGGCGAGTCCTTCGTAACCGAGTTGCAAGGAGATGAGCAAACCCTTGTCACCAAGGGCAAAGAGGCACGCTGGGACATTAAGAAATGGAACCAATTCATTGAGTCCAACAAAGGCAAAAAGGTAAAGATCAACACCTACGCAAAGACTGCCGAAGGATGGACTAAATATCGCACAATGACATGGACCATTGCCGAAGAGCCCATCGACCCCTATATCTCGTACCGTATCATTGCCCCCTCATACGTAACCTATGAAGAGTTGAGCATACGTCAGCGAAACCTCGCCAACTTCGACGAGAGCATAATATATAACAACATGCTACAGAGCACCGATGAAGACGGCCAATGCATCAACTGCCACTCATACAAGAATTACAAGACCGACAACATGCAATTCCATGTGCGCCAGCACAAGGGAGGTACTATGCTCGTCACCAATGGAGAGGTAAAAAAGATCAATCTTAAGACCGACTCTACCATCTCTGCAGGTGTGTATCCGGCATGGCACCCCACCCACAACTTGATTGCCTACTCCATTAACGACACCGGCCAATCATTCCATACAAAGAATAGCAACAAGATTGAGGTTCAAGATCTTAAGAGCGACCTCATACTCTACGACATCGACCACAACGAAGTGAGCTTCATTGAGCACGACACCCTCGAATGGGAAGTATTCCCCGCCTGGGCTCCCGACGGCAAGATGCTCTACTACAACTCTGCCCACTACGAGATACAGAACCATGCCAATAGAGAGCGTGAGATTATCGACAACTACAAGGAGTTCCACTACAACATCTATCGCAAACCCTTCGACCCCGACACCAAGACTTTTGGTCCCAGCGAACTGGTACTCAACGCCGATTCATTGGGCAAGAGCGCTACGCTACCACGCATCTCGCCCGACGGTCGCTACCTACTCTTTGGCATGGCCGAATATGGCTGTTTCCATATCTGGCACAAGGATGCAGACCTCTACTTGATAGACTTGAAGACAAACCAGTTGCGCAATCTCCGAGAGATCAACAGTAAGGAAGTGGAGAGCTATCACTCATGGTCAAGCAACGGTCGTTGGATCCTCTTTACCAGCCGCCGCGACGATGGAGGATTTACTCGTCTATACATCGCCTATTTCGACAAGAACGGACGCACCCACAAGCCCTTCATCCTCCCCCAAAAGGACCCCTATTTCTACAACGACTACTACAAGAGTTACAATGTTCCCGAGTACATGATAGAGCCCGTCACCATCACACCACAGGAATTTGCGCGACACATTGAGCAACCAGCACAATCTGCCATTTTCAGAAGTCAGAGTGAAAACGGCACAAAATAAAGCAATATAACCAAAGGTTAAAAATCTCGCGGAACGCAAAAAAAACTAATTAGAAATTAGCAAGTATGGAGAAATAAATATACCTTTGTCCGTTAAATAGTGTAAATTAGCATAAAATAACATTAACTAATATCGAATATGAGCAAGAGACACACGTCCCCAGTGGGCAAGTTCATCAGTATGGCTTGCTTGCTAATTGTTTGTGCTACAGTTCAATCCTGTCGTGACGAGTACTACTACGACGACAGAGAACCGGACTTCTTGGGCGCAAGCATTTACGAGTATCTGGAAGAAAAGGGAGAGTTTACCTACTTCCTTAAAGTGATTGAAGATTTGAACTACAAGGAGGTACTATCCAAGACGGGTAGTAAAACTTTGTTTGTTGCCAATGACGAAGCCTTCCTCAAAGGTATTAAGAAGGAGTGGGACATCGAGTCTTACGAGCAGTTGACTCTCGCCCACAAGCGCATCATCCTTAACAACGCCATGTTGGACAATGCTTACCTGCTTGAACTGATGTCAAGCACACCTGCATCTGACGAGAAATCAGAGCCTAACATCGGTCGTTGTCTCCGTCAGGTTACTTCAGCACAGACCACCGACTCTATCGGCCTCTTCTACGATGCTGACCTGCCCCAGAACAATCCCGATTGGGACAAGTTCCGTGAGAGCGGTATCCGTTTGGCCCTCGATGGTACACAGACCATGATGGTACACTTCCTCGAAGAGCAACTCTATCAGAACTCTATCAACGACGAGGACCTCAACATCATCTTGAACCACAGATACGATGCAACCACTAAGGACGCATTCATCTTCGACAAGAAGGTTATCAATCAGAATGCAACCTGTAAGAACGGTTATGTACACCAACTTGATGGTTTGCTCATTGCTCCTTCGAACATGGCAGAGGAGATTCGTACCAATGGTGAGACAAGCATCTTCAGCCGTATGCTCGACCGTTTTGCAGTACCCGTACCCAACACCAAGCTTACCTCAGACTTCAACCGTATCTATCACTATGGTGACGATGCCAACGCTGAGAAGGTGTACGAGAAGAGATACTACACAACTGGTAGCGACAGAGGTACTGCTTCGAACACAGGCTTCTTGACCTATGCCGACATCGACGACTTGGATCACAATGCAAAGGGCTCACTGCTTTTCGACCCGGGTTGGAACGAATATAAGGCTGGTACAAGCGGTGCTACTACCAAGGAGAACGACATGGGTGTTATCTTCGCTCCGAGCGATGACGCGTTGAAGACCTACTTCACCGTAGGTGAGGGTCAAGCTTTGATTGAGCGCTATGGCCGCAACGTTGCCGACCGCTTCGGTGAAGGCTTGTTGGAGTCTATCGACAGCATCCCCTTGGAGGATATCCAGTACCTGATGCGCAACATGATGAAGAACTCATTCAACTCAGCCGTACCCTCACGCTTCAGCAGCATCATGGATGATGCACGTGACCCCATGGGTGTAGAGAAAGAGCACATCGAAAAGTGTATCATCGCCAACAACGGTTTGATTTACATCACCAACGCAGTATATAGCCCCGCACGTTACGTAGCTGTAACAGCTCCTGTTATGTTGAGCGACTCACTTAACATTGCAAACTGGGCTATCAACCAATACGAATACGACAAGTACCTCCTCGCAATGGGTAGCCACTTCAGTCTGGTTGTACCCAGCGATAGCTGCTTCAAGTACCTTGACCCCAAGACTATCAACGACCCCATTCCTATGATGTACATCTTCAAGTACAACAAGGAGGCTAAGACAGAGGCTGGTAAGGTATTCGCAGAGCAGTGGGAGTGCGACCCCATCACTTTGGAGCCTGTTAAATTTGTCAAGAACGAGACTGGTTCAACCCGTCTGAAAAACCTCCTCACCAACATGTACGAATACTACATCGTAGTAGGAGACTTCACCAACGGAAACAAGTACCACATGACCAAGGGTTATGGTACCATCAAAGTTGAATATGACGCTACAGAAGATGAGGTTACAAAAATTTTTGGTGGAGCAGAAGTAGAAGACAATACATACCGTGCTATCGGCCACACCTACAACCAGAAAAACGGTAAAACCTACCGCTTGGACGAGGGTATGATCCAGCCCCCCACCAAGTCTGTTAACAAGGTAATGGCAACCACTCCCGAGTTTGCCAAGTTCTACGAGCTCTGCTCTGGTAACGAAGATGTATTGTATGCATTTGCTCCCGTAGACAAGAAGGGCACCGTAATCGAGGACTCTATCGCACGCTACAGAATATTTGAGAACCTCGGTGGTTTGGACCTCAACGTACGTACATTCAACACCTACCACTACACGGTATACGTACCCACCAACGACCAGATTGACGCAGCCTACGAAATGGGCTTGCCCAAATGGGAAGACCTTGAGGTTGAAGCATTGGCTATTCAAGCTATCGAAGCAGAAAAGGCTGACCTTGAGTTAGAATATCAGGACAAGAACGGCGCTGAAGGCGTAACTACGGAAGAGATTGAAGCATTGTTGGCAAAAATCGATGCTTGCACAGCAGAAGTTGCTGCAAAGAAAGCCGAGTTGAAGGCCAGCGTAGAGCTGATCACTAACTTTGTAAAATACCACTTCCAGGATAACTCAGTATACGTAGACAACCTCCCCCACTCAATCAAGGAGGGTGAAGAGGTTAAGTATGTAGTAAACTACGAAACTGCAGCACTCGACGAAGTGACCAAGCGATTCAGCGTTCTTACAGTACAGACCCAGGACGGAACAATCACTGTCAAGGGTGATATCGAAGGTATCAACAATCTCTGCTACGTAAACAACGCAGATGGTACTGAAGGTGAGCTCCACAACATCATGACACGCGACATCGAGTTCAGTGGTGCAAATATTGAAACCTCATCTTATGCAGTAGTACACCAGATTCTTGCTCCCGCAGGCGAGTTGGGCTTCTTGGTTAACGACCGCATCTACGATGCTGAAACAGGTAAATTCAAAAAATAAAATATAAGGTATCATGAAAGTATATAAGTATATCCTATTATCTGTACTTTGCTTCATTGCATCAGCTACCACACTGAGTGCACAGCAACGTATCTCTGGACAGATTAGCGATGCTATGGGTCCGTTGATGATGGTAAACGTGGTGGAAATTGACAAAGACAACCGTATCGTAGAGCACGCTACAACTGACTTTGATGGTAACTTCACCATGATTGTTAAGAACAACAAGAACAAACTGAAAGTCTCTTATGTAGGTTTCCAGGATGTTGTCCTCGAGATTGGTACACGCACCGTGTTCAATATCACCATGAAGGATGACAACCAGATTGAGGAGGTTATCATCGAGGCTAAGCAGCGTTCAAAGTCGGGTGGTCTCGACATCTTGGACCGCGAGGTGTCTGTAGCTAAGCAGACCTTCAGCATGAGCGAGATGGAGGGTCTTTCATTCGCATCTGTCGACGAAGCCCTTCAGGGTCAGATTGCCGGTCTTGACATCGTGTTCAACTCTGGTGACCTTGGTTCAGGAACCCAGATGCGTCTGCGTGGTACATCAACCATCACTGGTAACCAAGAGCCCTTGATTGTAGTAAATGACAACATCTTCGAAATGCCTGCTACCGAGAAGGGAAACTTCGACTTCAGCACTGCCAACGAAGAGTCATTCGCACAGTTGCTGACCGTAAACCCCGAGGACATCGAGAGCATCGAAGTATTGAAGGATGCATCAGCGTCTGCCGTATGGGGTTCACGTGGTTCGAACGGTGTTATCATGATTAAGACCAAGCGTGGTTCGCGCGGTAAGACACGTATCAACTATTCATACCGTTACACCAACGCATGGATTCCCAAAGGCTTGAACCTCTTGAATGGTGATGACTACACCATGTTCCTCAAGGAGTCACACTTCAACCCCAGACAGAGTAACACTGCTTCAAATGCTCCTGAGTTGAACTACAACCCTGCATTTGCTGAATACGAGAACTTCAACAATAATACCGACTGGGTAGGTGCTATCTCTAAGCATGGTCACACCCACGACCACAACATCTCACTCACCGGTGGTGGTGAAAAGGCTACCTTCCGCGTATCAGGAGGTTACTATACACAGACTGGTCAGATTATCGAGCAGAAACTCGACCGTTTCTCTACTCGTATGGCATTGGACTACTTTGTATCAGACCGTATCAAGGTGTCTTCAGACTTCTCATTGACCTACACTAACAATGACAAGAACTACAGCGACTTGCTGCCTATTGCACAGCAGATTATGCCCAACATGAGTATCTATGCACAGGATCCTCAAGGTAACGATACCGATGACTACTACCTCATGCTTCAGAGCGCATCAGGTATTTTCGATAATAACCAGAAAAACATGATTAACCCTGTTGCTTTGGGTAACTTGGCATGGAGAAACGAAAAGAGCTACCGTATCGCTCCTCAGATCTCTATCGACTATCAACTCTTGGGATTGAGCCACGACGAGACCCAGCTCCGCTACTATGGTATGGTATACATGGATGCCAATACCCTGACAAACAGCAGCTACCGCCCCAGCAGCCTTACCACCAAGGGTATCATGGACGAAGCATACAACGCCAGTGATGTACAGGATCAGAAGAGCCTCTCATTCAACACACGCCATCAGTTGCGTTTCTCACCGAAGTTTGCAAACCCCGACCACGTAACCCAGTTCTTGGCACAGTTTGAGATGAACAGCGGTAACAGCAACGGCCAATATTCAGCCTCTTATGGTATTCCCTCGGGTATCACCAGTACCACAACAGGTACCTACTTGAAAGACAGCTGGACCTCTACAGGTCAGTGGCGTTCAATGGCCCTCATGTTCCAGGGATTCTATTCATTCCGCGAGGGACGCTATTCAGCTACAGCAACCTTGCGTCGCGATGGTAGCACCAAGTTCGGTGCCAACAACCGTTGGGGTAACTTCCCCTCACTTTCACTCCGTTGGAACGTTATTGACGAGCCTTGGATGAAATGGTCTGAAGAGAAGCTGAAACTCTCTATGTTGTCAGTTCGTCCGGGCTGGGGTATTACAGGTAGCCAGCCTGGTGAAGAATACCTCCATTACACCACCTACGACACCAGTGGTCAGTATATGGGTACTACCGCTATCGCACAGGGTGGTCTGCGCCTCACCGACCTCAAGTGGGCGAAGAAGAACGAGTACAATATTGGTACCGACTTTGGTTTCTTCGACGATAAGTTCGAAGGTAGCTTCAACTACTACGACAACACCACCAGCGACCAGCTGATGAGGAACTACGGTATCCCCTCATCAAACGGTTACGGCTCATTGGCCTACAAGAATACAGGTGCTGTGCGCAACTGGGGCTGGGAATTGAACGTAAGCGGTAACAAGTTCATCAAGGTGGGTGACTTCAGCGTAACCGCATACGCCAACATTGCTCAAAACTACAACACCATCCTTGAGATGGAGGAGAGCATCCTGAACAACACTAATGCTGACTTCGACTACAAGAACGGCTCATACCTCAACCGTATCCAGTTGGGCAACCCGCTCGGTTCACTCTATGGTTTCCGTTTCAAGGGTGTATATCGCTACAACTACAACACCACTTGGAGCAAAGAGCGTTGGGCCCAGGCCGAGGCTGAAGCATTAGAGCAGGGCTACAAGCTTCACGACATCTATCCCGTAGCAGGCGACAACGAGGGCAACACCATCTATGGTGCCGACGGCAAGCCCCTGCGCATGGTATACAACTATAAGGATGGTGAAGCTGAATACCCCTTCCGTGGTGGTGACGCCATGTATGAGGATATCAACAAGGACGGTAACATCAACCAGCTCGATATCGTATACTTGGGTAACTCTAACCCCAAGTTGCAAGGTGGTTTCGGTGCAACCTTCCAGTACAAGCGCTTCTCATTCAAGACCCAGTTCACCTTCCGCTATGGAGTAGACGTTATCAACTCTGCCCGCATGAACGTTGAGAACATGCATTCAAACAACAACCAGAGCATTGCTATCAACTGGCGTTGGAGAAAAGAGGGCGACGTGACCATGATGCCTCGTGCCATGTACAACACCGGCTTCAACTGGTTGGGTAGCGACCGCTATTTGGAAGATGCCTCATACCTCCGTATGTCATATCTGCAGGCTTCATACTCTGTAGATCCTAAGGAGTTGAAGAAGTATGGTCTGAACCAACTTTACATCTCGGCATCAGCCAACAACCTCTTCTTCCTTACCAAGTACACTGGTCTTGAGCCTGAAATCGGTGCCAACGGCTGGGGACAGGCATTTGACGGTTCTAAGACACCGCGCTCACGTTCATTCACGCTCAACTTGACCGTAGGATTCTAATAATGAAAAGCAATATATAGATATGAAAAGCTTCAACAAAATAACACTTTCGCGTATGAATCGCGCGATTAAGACATTGGCTTTAGGAGCAGTCGTAGCTATGACCTGCTCGTGCGAAGACTTCCTGACTACCTACCCCACAGATAAAGTGGTGCTGGAGAATTATTGGAAGACGAAGACCGATGTAGAAAACGTAGTTGCCAATAGCTATCGTTTGATGACACACCGTAATTTCCTCGACCGCCTCATCGTGTGGGGTGAGGTTCGTAGTGACAATGTCATCGAAGGTCAATACGAGAACAAGCATGGCGACATCAAGAAGATTATGGAGGCCAATATCCTTCCCCAGAACTCATATACCTCGTGGGGCGACTTCTATGCAATCATCAACAACTGTAACATTGTATTGAACTTTGCCCCTGGCGTGTTGGACGAGGACCCCGACTTCACCGAAGGCGACATGGATGTTATCCGTGGTGAGATGCTGGCCATGCGTGCCCTCTGCCACTTCTATCTGGTGCGTACCTTCCGCGACATCCCCTTGCTGAAGGAGGCCAAGATTGACGACGACCAGGAGCTCTACCAGAAGCAGGCTACTCCCCTTGAGGCATTGAACTTCATCCTGGAGGATCTGTACGAAGCAGAAAAAATGGTTATGACATCGGGTAGCTACCCCAACGCAATCGACAACAAGGGTCGTATCACCAAAGATGCAGTACGTGCCATCATTGCCGACGTATTGCTTTGGAAGGCAGCCTTCATCCAATACGAGGCTAAGGCCAAGACAGCTGAGGTAGACCAATGCTATACAGAATGTGTGGCCTACTGCGATGCTATCATCAACGACCGCAACGCGTATGTAAAGAAATACGAGGCAGAGAATCCTCAGACAACAAACCTCTACAGAGGTAAGGTAGACAACAAGTATCCCCTCGTACACCACCCATCAGACATCAAGAATGCACAATATCTTGATTCACCCTACATGGAGATATTCTCTGATGGTAACTGCTTGCGCGAAAGTATCTTTGAATTGCAGCATGGAGGTGATCAGAACTCAGGAAACTATGAGGTTCCCTACTTCTATGGCAATGATCTCAGTGTAGGTCCCTTGTCAGCTCCCAAGTTCCTTGCCTCAGGTGATGACAACTGTATCTATGAGAAAACCGACTACCGTCGTGTAAGCTTCATCTACCAGACCGCAGCAGATGCCGAGCTCTACCCCATCATCAAGTATTGCTACGCTACGGCCATGTCAACTATTGAGACTCCCGGTTATGGTATTAGCTCTTTATATTCAGCAACATATAGCGATGCTAACGACAAGCGCTATTATCTCCCCAACAGAAACTGGATTGTATACCGTGTGAGCGATGTGATGTTGATGAAGGCCGAGGCATTGGCTCACCGTAACGACACCTTGACAAACGGTAACAAGGACTTGGTAAATTCGTTTGATTTGGTAAAGGCTGTATACTATCGTTCGAACCCCTACATCAAGAGCACAAACGATTCTATCAGCTACACAGAAGGCAATGCTGAGAGCTTGCAAGAGTTGGTACTGACCGAGCGTCAGCGTGAGTTGGCCTTCGAGGGCAAGCGCTGGTACGACCTCGTACGCAAGGCCTTGCGCGATGGAGAAACCGGTCCGATGCTCGACATCATGGTTGACAGAAAATATGAGAGCAACCAGAAGGCTGTTCGCACCAAGATGGCTTCGATGGATTGTCTCTTCTTCCCCATCCAAGAGCATGAGCTTAAGACCAATCCGCTGCTGAAGCAGAACGATGCCTATGCAACTACCGATGTATTCGAAAAGAACTAAAAAAACACATTCGATGCTATGAAACAGATAAAATTCAAAACAATGATTATGGCCGCTATTGCAACAATAGCACTCAGCGGTTGTAAAGATTATATCGACGAAGGTTCACGATATACCTTCACAGGACACACGGTAGCCTCATTCCTGGAAGAGAATGAAGAGGTCTTCAGCAGCTTCATCGAAATTCTGCATCGTGGTGGCCGTCTCAGTTTGATGAAGGCATACGGTCAGTACACCTGTTTTGCCCCCACCAATGATGCAGTAAGCAGATACCTCTTCGAGCAGGACTCTATCTACTGGGCTTCAGTTGAGGCCAACAAGTTGGATCCGTCTAACGATATTATTTGGACCGGAGTTACCTCTCCCGAACTGAGCGAGCTCTCTGATTCGATGTGTAAGGTAATCTCACAGACCCACCTGCTTCCTGCTATCTACCTGACCACCGACATGGAGGGTGACGTAATCCCCACCATGAATATGAACGACCGTTACCTGAGCCTCAGCTTCGGCGTAGACGAAGTGACACAACTCAGCCAGTTGTTCATCAACGGAGATGGTCTTATCATTGCAAAGGACGAAGAGGTAGAGAACGGTGTAGTACACACCCTCGGCCGTGTGCTTAACCCCTCGACCAACACCATTCCCTCACAAATCAAGAAGCACGAATATTTCCACATCTTCAGCGAAGCGCTCGAGGCTACAGGATATGACGACAAGCTTCAATTATACAAGGACGACAGCTACACAGATGGCGACAAGACTGAACAGAATATCGACCGTAGCGGTGAACGTTCTCCCTATCCGAAGAACCGCTACTATGGTTACACCGCTTTTGTTGAGCCCGACCGTGTGTTCAATGAGGCTGGTATCTACAGCTTCGAAGATCTTGAAGAGCGTTGTAAGGAGTGGTACCCTCATAATGGAGAGACTATTGACCACACAGCTCCGTTGGATGATCCTAAGAACCCTGTAAACCAGTTTGTAGGCTACCACCTGCTTGACCGCAAACTTGCCTACTCACGCTTGGTATGTTACAAGATTGTTGTAACTGGATATTTTGAGTCCGAAAAGGACCTCCAGAGTAACTCTGACCGCAACGAGTACTATGAGACATTCTCAGGTCGCTTGATGAAGGTAACCATGCCCCGCACCGTTCCTTCATTGTCGAACAGTATCCTTATCAACTTCTCTAAGGCTACTGCCGATGCATCAGAAGAACAACTTGCATGCATGAATGTAGTGATTAACGAGCCCGATGCCTTTAGAGACTCTGACTCACTCTACGTAGATTTCAACGGTGAGGCATTGAATGGTACCATACACACCATCGACAAGATTCTCATCTACGATGAAAACGTGATGGCTGGTCGTGTATTGAATGGTATCATCCGTATCGACTGCTCATCACTCTGCTCTGAGCTTACCAACAACGACATCCGTTGGAAACACCCCGGTAACCGTTCTACAGGTGACGTTTATATCCCCAACAACTACTGTAAGAACATGAGAGCCAAGTCAGAGGAGAGCATGGTATACTATCTCTCTGCTCACACCAGTTGGTCAAACTATCAGGGTGATGAGATGATGACCTTGGGTGCATTCGACTTTGAATATAAACTTCCTCCCGTACCCGCTGGTACCTATGAAATCCGTATGGGCTACTCGGCTAACTCAAAACGTCACATCGTACAGTACTATATTGACGATGAGGTAACCGGTATCCCCGTAGATATGCGACTTTTGGGTAACAGTCCGTTGATTGACTGGGTGAAGGACTCTGACACTGAAGACAACGGTGTGGCAAACGATAAGGCCATGAAGAACCGTGGCTATTTGAAGGGCCCGACCACCTTCAGTAACTATGGTGAATACACCGCAGGTAAGGCTAGAGACGATAACTCTACCTTCCGTAAGGTAATCACCACCAAATATCTTAGCGAGGGTGAACACTGGATTCGCTTCAAGAATGTGAACGAGAACGACGATGGTACCGCTCAGTTCATGCACGACTACATCGAGATTGTCCCCATGACATTCATCCGCGACGAAAGTCTTTCATTGGAAGAGAAACGTAAATAATGACAAAACGATAAAGCACACATTTTCATTATGAAAAGAAGAAATATAGTATTTAAGGCACTGACATGCGGCTTGGCCTCATTGGCAATGACTGCATGTACAGACACTTGGAACGAGCACTATCAGACCAAGCCCGAGCTGAATGCCACCGAAACACTTTGGGATCTCATTCAAGCAGACCCCGAACTGAACCAATTTGAGGCCTATGTGAAGGCTACAGGTTATGACGATGACTTGAGCCAGAATCGTTTCTTTACAGTATGGGCTCCGGTAGATGGTAGCGACTTCTACACCACCCATCCATTGGAAGGTGTTAGCGACAGCATGATCAATGTATACAAGTTGGAGTTCGTAGAGAACCACATTGCGAACTACAACCATACAGCCAGTGGCATGATGACTGAGAACAGAGTCAAGATGCTCAATGGCAAAAACAATCCTTTTGAAGGAGAGGTAAACAGCTACTTCTTCAAGGGAGCATTTGTAAAGGATGCCAATATCGCAGCAAAGAATGGTTTGCTCCACAAAACAGAGGGACACGCCAACTTCACTGCCAACATCTGGGAACAATTGGCCAAGGTTGACTCATTGTCATTGATCAACGCCTTCTTGAAGTCTTTCGACGAGATCATATTCGACGAACTGAATAGCATTAAAGGCCCCATCGTAGGTGGACAGGTAACCTATCTTGACTCTGTAATCAGAGAGGACAACGAATGGTTTGATCGCTTCGGCGACATCAGCCTGGAGGACAGCTCTTACACCATGTTTGCCCCCACCAACAAAGCTTGGAGAGAGATGCACACAAAGGCTAAGACCTATTTCGTATATGACAACACGAACCCGCAGGGCGACTCATTGCAGGATGCAATGGCAAAGGACTTCATGTGCCGCTTCTTGGTATTCCGAAATACCATGCAGAGAAGTCCCGAAGACTCACTTACCGCTTACTGCTATACCAACATGACGGGTGGCATGACAGGCAGAACACAAAAGAAGACCTTCAAGGATGAAGAATTGAAGAATCTCTACAACAATGTTCTGGAAGAGCAGGAGTTGAGTAACGGTACACTCTTTATCGTGGACAGCTACAACTTCCCCACCACCATTTGGCACGATACTGTACGTGTAGAGGGTGAAAGCCTCTTGAGCAGTGTTGAGAACCCAGCTATCAAAACTGATGAGTATGCTAAGTGCTCAAAGGAGTATGGTAGCATCAGCAAGGATAGCACAGCGTGGTATAAGCAGGTCAGCAAAGGAACCGTCGGTGTTTATGCACCGTTGACCAGGACTGGTAAGCCCGAGGTAACCTTTACATTCAACAATGTACTGTCAGCTAAATATCGTGTAAAAGTGGTATTTATTCCCGCAAACTACCTCAATCCTCGCGATACCCTTCTCCTCCCCAACAAGTTTAAGGCTGAACTCTCGTACCGCACAGAGAAAGGTAAATCTACCAAGATTTCTGTAGGTAAGGAACTCTACAACGACCCCACAAGAGTGGATACCTTGACATTGATTCCTGATGACGCAGCTGAAGGCGTTGACTACTTTGAATTCCCTTGCAACGAGTTTAACTTAGACGAATCAGCTACTAAGTTTACACAGCTTAAGTTGACTTGTACTATCGGTTCAAAGGATGAAGAACACGACCGTACATTCCGTATCGATCAGGTATTCTTAGAGCCCGTAATCGAATAATGTTCCTATAACACTAAAATGTAACAACGATGAAAACATTGAAATATATACAACCTCGTTTAGTGGCATTCCTCACCTTCTTGGTACTGTTGGTAGGAACAAGTACGGTTAGTGCCCAAACTGAAGCTGTAGCCCAAACGAAAGCTACAGAAGAATTAGAAGAGATCGTAGGTACAGTATATGATGCTGCTACCAAGGAGCTGATACCCGGTGTTCGTGTAGAGGCACTCAACAACAACCGCTACACAGCCATGACCAAACCTGATGGTACATTCACCATCAAGGTTCCCGCACATGTAGCTTCACTGTATATCTCAACCCCTGGCTATGAGAGCGTAATTATCAAGGCCAGACAAAAGGGTGACATCAAAGTATACCTCTACGACGACAAGTTCGGCAGCTTTGTTGAGAACGGTTTTGACGTAACATCAAAAAGCGAAGCTGTAATCAACATGTCAAAAGCTACCACACTGGAGACTGAAGTACAAAACCAGTTGGGTGCTGAGGTACGCACCATCATGCGTTCTGGTACCGTAGGCCTCGGTGGTCTGATGTTGATGCAAGGTATCAACTCTATCAATGCATCAGCCCAACCGCTTATCGTATTGAACGGAGTGATTCAGGACCTTCAAGACGGCTATTCAGCTATCCACGAAGGTTACTACAACAACACCTTGGCTGCAATCGACGTAAACGACATCGAAAAGATTACCGTATTGAAGAATGCAACATCAATCTATGGTGCAAAGGGTGCAAATGGTGTTATCTTGATTGACACCAGACGTGGTCACAGTATGGCAACCCGTATCGAAGCACAGGCTTACGGCAGCTATACCATGACTCCCCGCTTGCCCCAGATGATGAATGCTGAACAGTACCGTATCTATGCAAACGAGTTGATGGGTGGCATCACCACCACAAAGGATCGCTTCCCCTTCCTTTGGGATCATGACAACTACTATTACAACATGTACCATAATGAGACCAACTGGTCTGATTATATCTACCGAAACGCATGGGCACAGAACTACCGTGTAAACGTACAGGGTGGTGACGAGGCTGCGATGTACAACTTCTCACTCGGCTTTGCTGATGGTGCCAGCACTATCAAGAGCAACGACTTCAACCGTTTGAACGTACGTTTCAATACCGACATCAACTTGTCAAAGAGCTTGAAAACTCGTTTCGACATCTCGTACAGCCGCATCGTACGTGACCTCCGTGACGATGGTATTCAGCAGAACCTCGAGACAAGCCCCATGGTATCACCTGGTTTCTTGTCGCTCATCAAGGCTCCCTTCTTGAGCCCCTACCGTTACAACAACGCAGGTGAGTTGACAGGTGCCTTGGAAAATGCCGACGACTTTGCAAAGATCAGCAACTCAGTTCTCGACAACAAGACTGTAAACAACAGCTATGCTAACCCCTTGGCTATCCTTGAATATGGTGACGGTAACAACAAGAACAACCAAGAGTATACCGTATTTGACGTAACCATCGCTCCTGAATGGACAATCGGTAAGGGTTGGAGTGCTTCTACTCTCTTCAACTATACCTTGCACCGCACTAGCGAGAAGTACTTCCGTCCGATGACTGGTACTCCTAACTTCTTGATTTCAGGTACAGGATATAGCCAAAACGAAGTTCGCTCATTCTTCTCTAAGGAAGAGGCTATCTACAATGACACCCGTGTGACATGGGAAAAGAAGTATGGATACCACAACTTCAATGCATTCGGTGGATTCCGCTTCTCAAACTTCGCTTATGACTCAAACTTCATGTCGGCTCACAACACCGGTAACGATAAGTTGCCCGACGTTAAGGCAACCTACAGCTACACTACTACCGACGGTGAGGAAAATGTATGGCGCAACATGAGCTACTATGCTAACCTCGACTACAACTACCAGAACAAATACTTCTTGCAGGGTAGCGTTGCCGCTGAGACCTCTTCACGCTTCGGCCGTGAGACAGAGGGTGGCATCCAGTTTGCCGGCGTTTCATGGGGTATCTTCCCTTCACTTCAGGCTGGTTGGTTGGTATCTGCTGAAGACTTCTTCAACACCAACGTAGTGAACGTATTGAAGCTCAGAGCTGGTATCGATTACTCTGGTAACGATAATATCAATAACAATGCTGCTTTCACCTATTTCGAGAATGTACAGTACTCAGGCCCATTGATGGGTATTAAGATGGCAAATATCGAGAACCAGGCTATCCAGTGGGAAACCACCCGCCGCCTGAACTTCGGTTTGGATATGCAGGCTTTCAACAACCGTTTGCGCATCGCTGCTGACGTGTTCCATAACACCACCAGCAATCTGCTCACCTTGAAACAGTTGAGCTATCTCACAGGTTTGGAATACTACTGGTGCAATGGCGGTGCCATGAACAATACCGGTGCTACTGTTAACGTGACCGGCCGTGCTATCAACACCAAGGATTGGAAGTGGGAAGTAGGTGTGAACGTAGGTACCTATAAGAACCAGGTGACCAAACTCCCCGACGGAACAACCTTCAACAGCCAGAAGGACGGTGCCCTCTATGGTTACACCACCGACATCTATGATGCTACCATCCTGACTGCAGTAGGTCAGGCAGCAGGCGTATTCTTCGGTTACGAGACAGATGGCGTATATGCCACATCAGCTGACGTGCCCGTAAGCGAAAAGACTGGCTTGCCTCTCTCTACACAGGATGTAAACACCGGTATCTTGACACCGTTTGAGGCTGGTGACGTGAAGTTCGTAGACCAGGATGGTAATGGTATCATCAATTTGAATGACCGCGTTATCATCGGTAACCCCAACCCCGACCTTTATGGCAACATCAGCAGCAACTTGATGTATAAGAACTTCTCATTGAGCGCAACACTCAACTATTCACTCGGCAACGATGTATACAACTACCAACGTTCGTTGCTCGAGAGCGGAAGCAGCTTCTATAACCAGACAACTGCCGTTACAAACCGTTGGAAGACCGAAGGCGACGTAACCGACATGCCTCGCGCTACTTATGGCGACCCGAAGGGTAACAACCGCTTCTCAGACCGTTGGATTGAGGATGGTTCGTACATCCGCTTGAAGGACATTACACTTGCCTACAATGTTCCCGTTAAGGCATCATGGTTGCAGGGTCTCACCGTATGGTGTGCTGGTACCAACCTGCTCACATTCAGCAAGTATCTTGGCAGCGATCCCGAGTTCTCATTCAGCAACAACGTACTCTACCAGGGTATCGACAATGGTATGCTCGGCCAAAGCCGTAGCTTCCAGTTGGGTGTAAAGATTAACTTATAATGAACAACAAAAAGATAAAGACAATGAAAAGCAAATCAATCATAGGAGTTGCGTTGGCCGCCATCTTTACGATGGGCTTGACAACCTCATGCGAAGATATGTTCAACATTGAGTCAAGCCGTGTTATCTATGAAGAGAACCACAACTTGAACAGCACAGCCGACTCAGCCTACACAACTACAGGTATCTTGCAGTGTGTACGTGAGATCGCAGACCGCTATGTTCTCCTCGGTGAGGTACGCGGTGACTTGGTGGACATCAACGATTTGACAAAGACATCGCTCCGCAACCTCGCAGAATTCAATTTTGAGGACGACAATGAGTACCTCAACATCAGAGACTACTATGCAGTCATCAACAACTGTAACTATGCTTTGGCCAAGATGGATACCACGCTGGCACATAACAACGAGCGTGTGATGATTGACGAGTATGCAGCAATCCTTGGAATCCGTGCATGGACCTATACCCAGTTGGCAATCAACTATGGTAAGGTGCCCTACTTCACCGAGCCCATCACCACTGTTGCAGACTCTGAGAAGGAGTACCCCATGCTTGATATCAAGGAAATGGCTCAGGAGCTCATTCCCCAGCTGATTCCCTACATCGACTATGAACTCCCCGTATTCACTGAAGAGAAGGAACAAGCATATCCTATTCTTCAATTGGTATTGGCCGACCTCTATCTCTGGAGCGGTGATTATGCCAATGCGTGGGAAACCTACTGGGATTACATGACCACAAACAAGGATTTCAACTTGGTATACGGTAAAGAGAACAGCCTTGAGAACTTCAGAGGCTATATGGGCATGAATGGTGCTGCTACAACAGCAGAACAGACATTGAATGGTGTTATCACTGAATCAACCGCTGCATGGTTCAGCTATTTCTCACAAATAAAGTCTACCACACTTGGTTTTGAGAACCTCTCGTTCATCACCATGGAATCAAGTAGTGCAGATGGTAAAGTGTCAGAACTTGCAAACCTTTTTATTTCGCTTGACAACACACACCAGCTGAATGCGTCAGCCTACCTGAAGGAAATCAGTGGTGCACAAAGCTACATCAAGGCTACAGTGGACAAAGAGAACAAGAAGACAAAGAATTATACCATCAACGTAATGGCCGGCGGTGACCAGCGCTACAAATATTACAATGTGACACGCTCTACAGATGGTAAGACTTTTGATCTCTATGCGAAAATGGGTAATGCTAGCACTTCATTAACTTCAGGAGAAATCAACTACATCACCCCTCAGATCAATATCTACCGTCGCTCAATCGTATATCTGCGTGCAGCTGAAGCACTCAATGCATTGGCTAAGGAACAGGGTTCTGATTCATTGGCAGTTATGTCATTCAACCTGTTGAAAGATGCCTATAAGGTATTCTTCCCCAAAGGCCACGTATTGGAAGAGGAGTTGCAACAGGCATTCATTGGTGTACACGGAAGAGGTTGTGGCGATGTATACCTCGACACTGCCGTATATGTATTGAAGCCCAACGTTATAGCACAGCGTCTCTACAACGATCCTGAGCAGACCGTTACCTTCAACGACACCATCGACTATATCGACGAGTTGATCATCGATGAGTTGGCTATGGAGTCAGCACTCGAAGGAAACCGTTTCGGTGACCTCATCCGTTTCGCAGAACGTCGTGGCGAACCCGAGTTCTTGGCTAAGCGTGTAGCTTCAAGAAAAGGCAAGGCTCACGTAGATGAAGATTTGTACAACAAACTCATGGATAAGGCAAACTGGTACCTTCCTATTAAGTAAATTGACTTAACATTATAAAGGCTGCCCCGAGCCTAACCTCGGAGCAGCCTTTTTTATATTATTAAGCAACAAGAAAACATGCGACGTATTTATATCCTTCTCCTTCTGTCTTTTATAATTACAGGACTCACCGCTAAGGACTTCACCGTAGTCATTGATGCCGGACACGGCGGCAAAGACCCCGGTGCACTGAGTGCTAATAAGAGCATACAGGAAAAGGATATTACACTGAAAGTCGCACTGATGGTGGGTGAAAACATCAAGAAAAAACATCCCGAAGTGAATGTACTATATACACGACAAAAAGATGTTTTTGTAGGACTAAACGATCGAGCACGCATGGCCAATAAAGCCAATGCAGACCTCTTCATCTCAATCCACACCAATGCAGCCACCAACCGTACAGCAAAAGGAGCTGAGACCTATACCTTAGGTATTGAAGAAGAGCGTACGGAGCGCAATCTTGACATTGCCAAACGAGAAAATGGTGTTATCTTCTTGGAGGAAAACCACGAAAAGAAGTATGCCAATTTCAACCCGAATTCGCCTGAAAGCTATATCATCTTTGAGTACATGCAGAGTGAGTTTGTCAAAGAGAGCATTCACATTGCCCAATATGTACAAACTAACCTAACTGCTCAAGCCCAACGATACGATCGTGGCGTGCGCCAAGCAGGATTTCTTGTGCTTCACGCAACATCAATGCCCAGCATATTGGTCGAACTCGGCTATATCAGCAATGCTGAAGAGGCCAAATATCTGGCATCAGAAACAGGCCAGAAGAAACTGAGCAACTGCATCAGTACAGCCTTTGACAAATACTATGCCGACTTGAACAAGCAGATGGGAAATGCTGCCATGGACTACCTTGTGGAGAATGAAACACCAGATGCTACAAGCGTAGTGGAAACACCGACTCCGACATCAAACACAGACAACAAGCCTGTATTCAAAATACAGTTTATGGTGTCATCGACCAAACTTGACAGCAACGACAAAGCATTCAAAGGACTCACCCCCGTGGACTACTACTACGACAAAGGGCTATACAAATACACCTACAGCGCAACTACCGACTATAATAAGATATTGCAAGTCAAGAAGAAAGTGAACGAAAAGTTCAAAGATGCCTTCATTGTTGCGTTCATCAATGGTGAGCGTATAGACACCCAAAAAGCAATCGCACTATATAAAGAATCCAATCCATAACAATAGATATGAAACGATTAAGCAACGAGGTAAAGATAGGAATCACCTTCATCATCGCCATCGTACTACTTTACTTTGGAATCAATTTCCTCAAAGGACGCAGTACATTGGCTAAAGAAAGCACCTACTATGTAGTGTACAATCAGATTAGCGGTCTTACCCCTTCGGCCATCATCAACAACAATGGCTACAAAGTAGGTAATGTTACCGATATCATCTACGACTTCAATGCCCCCAATCATATCGTAGTGAAGCTGAGTATCAATAAAGCGCTACGCATTCCACACGGAAGTCAAATATACTTGGTCAGCGAATTGTTGGGTGGTGTAAGTATGGATCTGCGTTTGGCTTCTAACACGAAGTACTACGAAGCAGGAGACACCATCCAAGCAGGTGTTGCGCGTGGATTAACTGGACAAATTGAAGACGAGATGCTACCGCAACTGAATTCAATGTTACCCAAGATTGACAGCCTCGTCAGTGCGCTTCACACCATAGCCAGTAATCCCGCCATTGCGACAACACTTAGCAATGCAGCAGAGGTCAGTGCTAAATTAAGCGATATGGCCGATGAGATGAACCGCTTACTAAATAGGGAGATACCCTCATTGGTAACACATCTTAACAAGACAAGTGAAAACATGGAGCAAATCACGACGCAACTATCAACAATAGATTATGTTGAGACAATAGCGCAAGTAGATAGCACCATCAATAATCTGCAACAACTATCTGAAATAATGCTGTCCGATGAGAGTACAGTGGGACGCTTGCTCAATGATACAGCATTCTACAATAACTTGAATAGCGTATTCACCAATGCGAATGCACTAATCGAGGACATCAAGCTACATCCATCACGATATATCAACATTTCTGTATTTGGACGAAAGTAAGTTCGCGGAAAACAGAATCACACCATTTATTCCGATCGGGATTACAAAACTTCTCCTTCTAAAAAGAGGAGAAGTTTTTGTATAGAGACACAACCGAGTCTTTTCATGAACCTTCATGTCTGAGAATTTTCTTAAAAGCAGGAAATTAATTGAGAAGTCAGGCAAATAATTAGAAAAAACAGACGAAACAAAATGTTTCACAAGTCAAGGAGAATTAGCGCCTTTTAAGCGACCTAAAACATTTCTTGTGGCATCCACTCTGCAAAAATAAAAGTGCTGAAAAACGCACGAAAACAGCCTTTTTATTTTGGGTAAAAAACGGGCAAAAATAAGCCAAATTAGATTCCATCTAAATAAACAAAGAGCACGGGAAAGCATTGATAAATGCTTAGAAACGCAAGAGAAACGGCATAAGCGATGACAATGAAAGAAGAGCAAGGCATAAGCACAAGATTAAAATAAGGTCAAATTGCATCAGTATCAAGACTTTAGATATATGCAAGAAAAAAAAGTGGTTGAAATTTGAAAGGAGTATAGCAAATACGCAAATAGCTGAAAGCTAAGACTTTTGAAAATGGCAAATAATCGGTAAGGAAAAGTTATTTTAAAATTCGGAATAAGGGTTGTAACTTTGCAGTGTAGAAGTAAAAGAAAAAGAGAACAAGAGCAAATGATGAACGAGAATAATCTCAACGAACTCTGGAAAAGATGTTTGGACATTATCGCAGATAATGTTCCAGCGACCGCGTTCAAAACGTGGTTTTCCAACACAAAGCCCGCCTCATACGCTGGCAATGTGTTGACCATCTTTGTTCCCAGCCAGTTCGTATACGAGTACATTGAGGAGCACTTTGTTGACCTGCTCAGCTCCGCAATCTACCGTATATTTGGAAACACAACACAGCTAAACTACCGCATCCTCACCGACGGTCAGAATCAGTTGACCGTAGATCAGGAGTCAGTAAAGCGCCCAAGCAATACACCTCAAGAGCAGCAGAAGAGTACCAATCAGGCTCCCAGCAGCATTGCTGTGCCCGTACAGGACCTCGATCCCATGCTGAAGAGCAATTATAGCTTCGAGAACTTTATTGAGGGCTTGAGCAACAAACTTCCGCGTACTGCCGCCGAAAGCATTGCGTTGAAGCCCGGTAAGACCGTATTTAACCCCCTCTTCCTCTATGGAGCGTCGGGTGTAGGTAAGACCCACTTGGCCAATGCCATCGGTTTGAAGGTAAAAGAGTTGTATCCCGAAAAGCGAGTACTCTACGTATCTGCCCACTTGTTCAAGGTTCAATATACCGACTCAGTACGCAAGAATACGCTTAACGACTTCATCAACTTCTATCAAAGCATCGATGTACTTATCATCGACGATATACAGGAGTTTGTAGGAGTAGAGAAGACTCAGAACACCTTCTTCCACATCTTCAACCACCTGCACCAGAACGGCAAGCAGCTCATCATGACTTGCGACCGTCCGCCTATCATGTTGCAGGGTATTGAGGATCGCCTCATCACCCGTTTCAAATGGGGACTCACTGCAGAGATTGAGCGTCCTAACCTGGAACTCCGCCGCAGCATCTTGGCCGACAAGATACGACGCGAGAGCATCAGCCTTGAGCCCAACGTATTGGAATACATCGCTGAGAATGTTACCGACAGTGTACGTGAGCTCGAAGGAATCCTCATCTCACTCATGGCCCACTCTACCATTTATGGCCGCGACATTGATATGGGTATGGCAGAGCGCGTCATCAGCAAGGCCGTACGCATCGTTGAGAAGGTAGTCACGATTGAAGACATCGTACGCAGCACTTGCGACTACTTCCACGTAAAGGAAGACACCATCTTCACTTCATCACGTAAACGTGATATCGTACTTGCCCGCCAAATGGCCATGTTCTTGACACATAAACACCTCCCCAATTTGTCATTAGCAAAGATTGGCCAACAGATTGGTTCGAAGGACCACTCTACCGTACTGCATGCCTGCCGCACCATTGAAGAACAACTCGGTGTAGACAAAGCCGTACAACTCGCTATCGAAGACATCGAAGCAAAATTCAAGGAACGATAAACGACCCTTCGACATTTCCATAAAGGGCAGACAAAATCTGCCCTTATTTTTTTCACTTTAAAGGACAAAGATTTTCCAATGAGTAAAACCGGAATTTCTTTGCCCTTTTTCTTTTTGGAAAACATTTGCAAAGCAGAAAAACCATATCTCACTTATTTTCTGCGCCTTAGCTTTTTGTTTTGGAAAACTTTTATTTTCACCCCAATTTCATTGTTCGAAAATTTGGTCAATATCAAAAATCTTATGTATCTTTGCAACGCTTTTGTCTGATAAAGGTTTACTTCTACAAAATCACCCTTTTTGACAAACATCTTAACCTCATAAATACAGTGGAAAAGAAAACTTACACATTCGAAGAAGCGCAGAATGCTACGCTCGAATACTTCGGCGGCGATGCCCTCGCAGCCAGAGTGTGGGCTAACAAGTATGCCATGAAAGACTCAGCCGGCGTTATCTACGAAGAGACACCGCGCGACATGCACTGGCGTATTGCCAATGAGATTGCCCGCGTAGAGGCAAAGTATCCCAACGGCTTGTCAGCACAGCAGTTGTTTGACTTGCTCGACCACTTCAAGTACATCGTGCCTCAGGGAAGCCCCATGACAGGTATTGGCAACAACTACCAGATTGCTTCTCTCTCTAACTGTTTCGTAATCGGTATGGATGGTAATGCCGACTCATACGGTGCCATCATCCGCATCGACGAAGAGCAGGTACAGCTGATGAAGCGTCGTGGTGGTGTAGGTCACGACCTCTCACATATCCGTCCCAAAGGTTCACCTGTAAAAAACTCAGCCTTGACCTCTACAGGTCTCGTGCCCTTCATGGAGCGTTACTCAAACTCTACACGTGAGGTAGCTCAGGATGGCCGTCGTGGAGCCCTTATGCTCAGCGTATCTATCAAGCACCCCGATTCAGAATCATTCATTGACGCAAAGATGACCGAAGGCAAGGTGACTGGTGCCAACGTATCAGTAAAGATGGACGACGACTTCATGCGTGCTGCCGTAGAGGGCAAGACCTACGTCCAGAAATACCCCATCGACAGCAATGAGCCCCTCTACACCAAAGAGGTAAATGCGCCCGAATTGTGGAAGAAGATTGTACACAACGCTTGGAAGAGCGCTGAACCCGGCGTACTCTTCTGGGACACCATCATACGCGAGTCAGTACCCGATTGCTATGCCGACCTCGGCTTCAAAACCGTATCTACCAACCCTTGCGGTGAAATCCCCCTCTGCCCCTACGATTCATGTCGTTTGTTGGCATTGAACCTCTACTCATACGTTGTTAATCCCTTTACTCCGGAGGCTTACTTCGATTTCGACCTCTTCAAGAAGCACGTTGCCGTTGCCCAGCGCATCATGGACGACATCATCGACCTTGAGATCGAGAAGATCGAGGCCATCATGGCAAAGGTTGAAAGCGACCCCGAGAGTGAGGAGGTAAAGGGTGCAGAGCGCACCTTGTGGCAGAAGATTATGGATAAGAGCACACAGGGCCGCCGTACCGGTGTAGGTATCACCGCTGAAGGCGACATGCTTGCAGCCATGGGCTTGCGCTACGGAACCGACGAGGCTACCGACTTCTCAGAGAAGGTACACCGTACCATCGCTATCGAAGCATATCGCTCATCAGTGCAGATGGCTAAGGAGCGTGGTGCATTCACCGTATACGATAGCGAGCGCGAGAAGAACAACCCCTTCATCAACCGTATCAAGGAGGCCGATCCCGCACTCTACGAAGAGATGAAGCAGTATGGCCGTCGTAACATCGCTTGCTTGACCATCGCCCCCACAGGCACCGTAAGTTTGATGACACAGACCACCTCAGGTATCGAGCCCGTATTCATGCCCGTATACAAGCGTCGTCGTAAGGTGAACCCCAACGATCCTGACGTACATGTAGACTTTACCGACGAGACAGGCGATGCTTTCGAGGAGTTCATCGTATACCATCCCAAGTTCATGACCTGGATGGAGACCAAGGGCTACGACACCACCAAGCGCTACACTCAGGAAGAGATTGACGCTATGGTAGCTGAGAGCCCCTACCACAAAGCAACCGCGAACGACATCGATTGGCTGAAGAAGGTACAGATGCAGGGCCGCATCCAGAAGTGGGTAGACCACTCTATCAGCGTCACCATCAACCTCCCAGCCGATGTAACCGAAGAGCTCGTCAACGACCTTTACGTAGAGGCTTGGAAGTGCGGTTGTAAGGGATGCACCGTATATCGCGACGGTTCACGTAGCGGTGTACTCATCGCTGCCGACAACAAGAATAAGAGCACCGAAAGCAAGGAGAAGGAAGAGCCTTGCACCTGCAAGCCACCCGTAGTAGTAGAGACACGCCCCCGCGTGCTCGAGGCCGACGTGGTACGTTTCCAGAACAACAAGGAAAAGTGGGTAGCATTCGTAGGTTTGCTCGATGGCCGTCCTTACGAGATCTTTACCGGTTTGGCCGACGACGAAGAGGGTATCCTTCTTCCCAAGTCAGTGACCAATGGCTACATCATCAAGAACGTAGATGAGAATGGCGTAAAGCGCTACGACTTCCAGTTCAGCAACAAGCGTGGCTACAAAACCACCATCGAAGGTCTTTCTGAGAAGTTCGACAAGGAGTTCTGGAACTATGCGAAGCTCATCTCAGGTGTACTCCGCTACCGCATGCCTATCGAGCAGGTTATCAAGCTCGTTAGCTCACTGCAGCTCGACAGCGAGAGCATCAACACCTGGAAGGTCGGCGTAGAGCGTGCTCTGAAGAAATATGTTCTCGATGGCACAGCTGCCAAGGGACAGGTTTGCCCCAACTGCGGACAGGAGACACTCGTATATCAGGAAGGCTGCTTGATCTGCACCAACTGCGGCACCAGCCGTTGCGGATAAGGGCCTGCCCTACCCTCTCACATTGAGAGGACACCGAAAAGAGAAATCTTTTTCTTTTACATACGCGAGAAAGGGAATCGCTCAAAGAGTTGAGGATTCCCTTTCATTTATTTATCAACACATCCCCATCCTATCATGAGTACAAACTATCCTATCGAACGCTCCACCATCGAGCTTTGCGGCATCACCTTCCATGCCTATCATGGAGTGCTCCCCGAGGAGAGACTTCTGGGCAACACCTTCGTTGTAGACCTCACCTTAGAGAGCGACATCAGCCAAGCCATGATGAGCGACGACCTGACACATACCATCAACTACGCCGAAGCATATGAGGTGCTCAAGCAAGAGATGAACACCCCTTCCCTGTTGCTCGAGCACGCTTGCGGCCGCATCGCTACCGCTCTGCTACAGCAGTTTCCTACCTTGCAGCGTGTCCATGTGCGCCTGGCGAAGAAGAATCCTCCTATCGAAGGCATACAATGTACCGAGTCAGCCGTATCGCTGACATTGGCACGATAATACGATTTAAGTCTGTTATAGAAATTTTAGGAGTTAAAGGGAGATATCGTATTAGGAGATAAAGGGAGATATTGTATTAGGAGATAAAGGGAGTTAAAGGGAGATAAATGGAGTTAAAGGCCAATAGTTTGGTACACTGCGTACAAGTCATTTGGCATTTATCTCCCTGAACGGAGCAAAGCGAAGTGGTATCTCCCTTTATCTCCTTTTATCTCCCCAAGAGCGAAGCGATATCTCCCTTTAACTTCTCATCTCCTCAAAAAAAAAATTCCATTTAACTTCTCATCTACCCGTTTTCGCACTTACGAAAGTTCTGTTATATAAAAAGAAAGGTTGGCTCCGAAGAGTCAACCTTTTCTTTTATCTGAATCCGTACCGATTACTTGCGGTTAGCAACCTTGAAGCGATACATTGCAAATGTCTTGGCAGGCACATTAGCCACCTCGAGAGCAGCACCCTCAGCAGCCTTTACCTGAGGAACGATAGCTGTAGGATTATCCAATGTATTGTCTGCATAGAGATCATCAGAGTGATAGGTAGTGATATCCACCAACTCAGGAGTCTGGTTCTTCTTGAGACCAGCGAAGGTGAGCTTCACATCCTGAGCCACGTCTGATACGTTGATAACCTTCACGATTACCTCCTTCTTGTTTGCATCCCATACAGCACTTGCAAAGAGTCCATCCTGACCCTCATTACCAGCAAGAGGCTTACCCATTTCTGTAGCCTTCAGCACGTGAGTACCTGTGTTGTGAGCATACATCTGCTGCACGTAGTATGAGCATGAACGTACAGAGCGGAGGTTGTCGTACCAGATAAGGTCGGGACGCCACTGCCATCCGTCAACGTGAGCGAAGAGAGGAGCATAAGTAGCCATGTGTACGATATCGGCATTGCGCTCGAGGTTAGTCATGAAGGCAGCCTCAAGGAGCGAAGCATTGAAGTGGTTCCACTTGCGACCGTTTGCACCGTGGCAAGCATACTCACCGGCAAACACCTTCGGGCCCTTGCGGTCGTAGTTGTCGTAGCGGTTACCCTGGCTGAGGAACCATGATTCGGGACGATAGAAGTGCTCGTCAACGAGGTCTACCTGGATGCGCTTCATCTCAGGCCACAAATAGTCGAAGTCGCGACCCTCAGAGTTAGGACCAGACGAACCGATAATCTCAATTTCGGGATGCTCCTTGCGCAAGCGCTCTACGAACTTCTCCAGACGTACCACATACTCGGGGCCCCACTGCTCGTTACCCACACCGAGGAACTTCATATTGAAGGGCTCGGGGTGACCCATCTGAGCGCGGATCTTACCATATACTGTAGTAGTATCACCATTAGCAAACTCGATAAGGTCGATTGCATCCTGGATATAGGGATCGAGCTCATCAACAGCCACATGAGCATGTTCGCTATTGTTCTGATACTGACAAGAGAGACCTACATTCACTACAGGGAGAGGCTCAGCACCAATCTCCTCAGAGAGCAGGAAGTACTCATAGAAACCGAGACCATAGGTCTGGAAGTAGTCGGGGAAGAAACGATAGCGGAAAGTATAGTGCCAACGGTTCTCGTTCAAGGGACGGTTCTCAACGGGACCAAGTGTATTCTTCCAGTTGTAACGAGTAGCAAGGTCAGTACCCTCTACGATACAGCCACCGGGGAAGCGGAAGCAACCGGGCTTCATATCAGCCAATGCCTCCATGAGGTCCTTACGGAGACCACCCTTGCGGCCCTTCCATGTGTCAACGGGGAAGAGTGAGATATGCTCCAGGTCAACGGGGTTGTTACCCAAGAGGAAGATGCGCAACTCAGCCTTAGGCTCTGTGAGGGGCGACTTCACCACTACCTCATACTGCTTCCACTCATTACCGCTTACGGTCATCTCGTGAGCAAGGAAATCCTGTCCCTCGCGATTGGTCACGGGGATAGCCAACTCCATACGGATACGAGCATTCTGGTAACCCTCGGGCACGCGAGCATAGAATGAGAAGCGATACTCCTTATCTTTCTCTACACCGATACCGAAGAAACCCTCATTGAGCAAAGCTGTCCACTTGTCTCTGTGGCCAGAGCTGCTGAGGCGTACATAGTTAGGATTACGGTCGAAGGGACCATCGTTGCGTACCTCTACGTTACCTGCCACCTTCCAGCCAGTGAAGGCATAAGGGAAGTCAAACGAGCGGTTCTTCACCAACTCAGCATACAAACCACCGTCAGCAGCATAGTTGATGTCCTCGATAAACAGACCATACATGGTCTCCTGTACGGGCGCACCGTTCTTCTTCATATCCACGGTGAGCTCATGATTCTGCGCGTTGGCAGAGATAGCAAATGCCATACCAGCCAGTGCGGTCAAAAATGTTTTTCTCATAATGATTTTATTGATTAGTAAATAGTTTCTCGTGCGGTATCAACCTAATATTTCAATTATATCGTTGCAAACTTACGCAATATTATTGAAAAAAGCAACAAGAAGACCGACATGCGGCATTATTCTTTGGAAAATACAAAACTTTATTGTTTCTTTGTATAAAATTTTCATTAAGAAATTCATTATGAAAGGTATCATTCTCGCAGGAGGTACGGCTACCCGCCTCTATCCATTATCAAAAGCTATCAGCAAGCAGATAATGCCTGTATATGACAAGCCCATGATTTACTATCCATTGTCGACACTCATGCTGGCCGGTATACGAGAGGTACTCATCATCAGCACCCCCCGCGACCTTCCCATGTTTCGCGAGCTGCTGGGCACAGGCGAACAGTTAGGCATGCGCTTCGAATACAAGGTACAGGAGGTGGCCAATGGTTTGGCACAAGCCTTCGTCCTGGGCGCCGACTTCCTCGATGGCGAGCCCGGATGCCTCATCTTAGGCGACAACATGTTCTACGGCCAAGGCTTCAGCGCCATGCTCAAGCGCGCTGCAGCCACCACCGAGGGCGCCTGCATCTTTGGTTACTACGTAAAGGATCCCCGCGCCTATGGTGTTGCCGAGTTTGACGAGACCGGCAAGGTAATCTCTCTCGAAGAGAAGCCCGCACACCCCAAGAGCAACTATGCCGTTCCGGGACTCTACTTTTACGATAGCACCGTCACCGAGAAGGCCCGCGCACTGAAGCCCTCGGCCCGTGGCGAATACGAGATCACCGACCTCAACCGCCTCTACCTCGAAGAGGGCACCCTCCGCATGGAACTCTTCGGACGGGGTTTCGCTTGGCTCGACACCGGCAACTGCGACAGTCTGCTCGAAGCATCCAACTTCGTTGCCACCATACAGAACCGCCAAGGCTTCTATGTAAGCTGCATCGAAGAGATTGCTTGGCGCAACGGCTGGATTGACAATGCCCAGCTCGAAGCACTCGGCAAGCTGCAGGAGAAGACCGCCTATGGCCAATACCTGATCGACTTAGCAACCATGTAATATAGCTGAAAGCGATATTCAACTTTTAATCTTTAACATTCAATTCAATGAAGACTTACCTCGTGACCGGCGCTGCAGGATTTATCGGCGCCAACTACATCAAATATCTCTTGAAGAACTACCCCGACGTAAAGATTGTGGTCCTCGACCTCCTGACCTACGCCGGCAACCTCGGCACCATCGCCAAGGATATCGACAATGACCGCTGCACCTTCCACCGCGGCAACATCGGCGATCGCGCCCTCGTGGACAGCCTCTTTGCCGAGTACAAGTTTGACGTAGTGGTCAACTTCGCTGCCGAGAGCCACGTAGACCGCAGCATCGAGAACCCACAGCTCTTCCTCGAGACCAACATCCTCGGCACACAAAACCTTCTCGACTCAGCGCGCAAGGCCTGGGTCACCGGTAAGGACGAGCAGGGCTACCCCACTTGGCGCGAGGGCGTACGCTACCACCAGGTATCTACCGACGAGGTATACGGCAGCCTGGGCGACGAGGGCTACTTCACCGAAGATACTCCCCTCTGCCCCCACAGCCCCTACAGCGCATCGAAGACCAGTGCCGACCTCTTCGTGATGGCCTACCACGACACCTTCCACATGCCCGTCACCATCACCCGTTGCTCCAACAACTACGGTCCCTACCACTTCCCCGAGAAGCTCATCCCGCTCATCATCAAGAACATCCTCGAGGGCAAGAAACTCCCCGTATATGGCGATGGCTCTAACGTGCGCGACTGGCTCTATGTAGAAGACCACTGCAAGGCCATCGAAATGGTCGTACGCAACGGCCGTGTAGGCCAGGTATACAACGTAGGCGGACACAATGAGAAGAAGAACATCGAGATCGTACGCCTCACCATCAGCACCATCCATCGTCTCATGACCGAGACCCCCGAATACCGCAAGGTATTGAAGAAGAAGGAGCTTGGCGCCGATGGCCAACTCAGCATCGACTGGATCAACGACAGCCTCATCACCTACGTCAAGGACCGCCTTGGCCACGACCAGCGCTACGCCATCGACCCCACCAAGATCAAGGAAGAGCTCGGCTGGTATCCCGAGACCACCTTTGAGGTTGGCATCGTGAAGACCATCGAGTGGTACCTCAACAACCAGGCATGGGTCGAGGAGGTTACCAGCGGCGACTACCAGCACTACTACGAGCGCATGTATACAGGCCGATAAGCCACTGCATATCTCGCTGTAAATTACGAATTTCGCACATTGAAATTTGGCCAATCCTTCAGATTAAGCTATTTTTGCAAAATATTTGACGACACATAACCAAAATAAAAGTAAAACGACATGACAAAACGATTCTTTTCACTCGCACTCGCAGGTCTCGTGACCTTCGGTGCATTCGCACAAAACGAGGAGGGCTTCGAATTCACCACCGTGAAGGAAAACCCCATTACCTCTGTTAAGAACCAGAACCGTGCCGGTACCTGTTGGTGCTACTCAAGCCTCGCATTCATCGAGTCAGAGTTGCTCCGCATGGGTAAGGGCGAGTACGACTTCTCTGAGATGTACCTCGTACACAACACCTACCTTGACCGTGCCGACAGAGCTGTACGCACCCACGGTGACGTATCATTCTCACAGGGTGGCTCATTCTACGACGTACTCTACGGCATGGAGAAGTTTGGTCTCGTACCCGAGGAGGAGATGCGTCCCGGTGTAATGTACGGTGAGACCCTCAGCAACCACAACGAGCTTACCGCAGTGAGCGATGCTGTAGTAGCAGCTATCGCTAAGGGCAAGCACCGCAGCTTGCAGAGCGATGCTGAAGGCAACATGTTGTGGAAGAAGGCTATCGAGGCTATCCACGACATCTACCTTGGCGTACGTCCCGAGAAGTTCACCTACAACGGCAAGGAGTACACACCGAAGTCATTCTACGAGTCTACCGGCCTCAACGCTGCTGACTACGTATCATTGACCTCATACACACACCACCCCTTCTACACCTCATTCGTTCTTGAGATCCAGGACAACTGGCGTTGGGCACAGTCATACAACCTCCCCATCGACGAGTTGATGGAGGTATTTGACAACGCTATCATGGAGGGTTACACCATCGCATGGGGTTCTGACGTGAGCGAGAACGGTTTCTCACGCAACGGCGTAGCTAACATGCCCGACAAGAACAAGAGCGCTGACCTCGAGGGTTCTGACATGGCAAGATGGCTTAAGCTGAGCGAGGAGGAGAAGAAGAGCACTCCCAAGCCCTCTACAGAGTTGTGGTGCACACAGGAGCAGCGTCAGCTTGCTTACGACAACTGGGAGACTACCGATGACCACGGTATGCAGATCTACGGTATCGCTAAGGACCAGAACGGCACAGAGTACTACATGGTGAAGAACTCATGGGGCGAGAGCGGCACATACAAGGGCCACTGGTATGCTTCTAAGGCATTCGTTCGCTACAAGACCATGAACATCGTAGTTCACAAGAACGCTATCCCCAAGGATATCCGCAAGAAGCTCGGCATCAAGTAATGTCCGAACACTTCATACAAAAAAGAAGAGAGGCCTCAGGGTCTCTCTTCTTTATTATAGCTATTAATCGCTTCGCTCTTGGGGAGATAAAAGATATCGCTTCGCTCTTGGGGAGTTAAATGGAGTAAAAGGGAGATAAATGGAGTTAAAAGCCATTAGTATTGAACGCGCGAAAGGACTATTGGCATTTATCTCCCTGAACGGAGCAAAGCGAAGTGGTATCTCCATTTAACTTCTCATCTCCTCAAAAAAAATCTCCCTTTATCTCCTCAAAAAATCTCCCTTTATCTCCTCAAACAAAACTATCCTCGATAATCTCGGTGAGCACATCCTTGATGTCGAGTCCGGCGGCACGCACCTGCTGCGGGATGAAGCTGGTAGCCGTCATGCCCGGTGTCGTGTTGATCTCGAGCAGGTTCAGCTTGTTGCCCTCCGTGATGATATAGTCGATGCGGATGATGCCACGGCAGCGCAAGATATCGTAGAGCAGCGAGGTGAGCGTACGCACGCGCTCGGCAATGCTCTCATCGATGCGGGCGGGAGTGATCTCCTCCACCTGACCGTTGTACTTGGCGTCGTAGTCGAAGAATTCGTTCTTGGCCACCACCTCCGTGATGGGCAGCACCACGCTCTTGCTGCTTGTCTTGTAGCAGCCGCAGGTGATCTCCGTACCCTGCATGAAGGCCTCTATCATCACCTCGTCGGCCTCGCCAAAGGCAGCCTCCACGGCGGGGAGCAGCTCCTCGGGAGTCTTCACCTTCGTCGTTGCACAGCTCGATCCACCGCAGGTGGGCTTCACGAAACAGGGCAGACCCACAGCCTTCACCACATCATCGGTAGTGATTACATCCTGACGGCGCAAGGTGAGCGACTCAGCCACGCGCACACCCAAGCTGCGCAGATACTGGTTGAGCACAAACTTATTGAATGTCATGGCCGAGATGAGAGGCGGACAGGTAGAATAGGGCATGCGGATGAGTTCGAAGTAGCTACCCAGCAGACCATTCTCACCGGGCGTACCGTGGATGGTGATGTAGGCATAGTCAAACTTCACGTGCTCGCCGTTGTAGTGGAAGCTGAAGTCGTTGCGATCCACCGGTGTAGTGGTGCCATCGGGCAGTTGCACGTTCCACTCCGTGCCACGTATGATGACAGTATATACGATATAGCGCTCCTTGTCGAGGAACGAGTCGATGCCAGCAGCACTACGCAGCGACACCTCATATTCGCCAGAGTCGCCACCTGCGACAATAGCTATGATGCGTTTGTTAGTCATTTCTTGATTTATGATTTATGATTTATGATTTATTTTCTCTCATCGCGGAGCCTAATTGTCAATTGTGATTTGTCAATTGTGATTTGTCAATTGTGATTTGTCAATTGTCAATTGTGAATTGTCAATTTTCAATTGTCCATTGTCAATTGTCAATTATTCAACGTGTTCTCCACATAGTTGCGCCAGCGGTCGAGCAGGTTCACCATGTCGGCAGGCAGTTCGGAGGTGAAGAACATCTCCTCCCCCGTGCGCGGATGCACAAAGCCGAGGGTGCGGGCATGCAGTGCCTGGCGCGGACAAGCCTCGAAGCTGTTCTGCACAAACTTGCGATAGGTGCCCGAGGTCGTACCCTTGAGGATCTCGTTGCCACCGTAGCGTTCGTCGTTGAAGAGCGGGTGTCCCAGATGCTTCATGTGCACACGTATCTGATGCGTGCGTCCCGTCTCGAGGATACACTCCACCAGCGTGACATAGCCGATGCGCTCCAGCACCTTATAGTGCGTCACCGCGTGCTTGCCTATGGCAGGGTCGGTAAACACAGCCATCTGCAGTCGGTCGTGCGGGTTGCGAGCTATCTGGCTGCGTATGGTGCCCGTCTCCTCCTTGAGTGCGCCCCACACCAGCGCGTTGTAGTGGCGCTTGGTCGTCTTATTGAAGAATTGTATGCCCAGCGCCGTCTTGGCATCGGGAGTCTTGGCCACCACGAGCAGCCCCGACGTATCCTTATCGATGCGGTGCACCAGTCCCACTCCCGGGTCATTGGGGTCGTAGTTGGGGTTATCGCGCAGGTGCCATGCGATGGCATTCACCAGCGTACCGTGATAGTTGCCGCATCCCGGATGCACCACCATGCCGGCAGGCTTGTTGATCACCATCAGGTCATCATCTTCGTATACGATGTCGAGCGGGATCTCTTCGGGTTCGATGTCGTTGTTCATGCGAGGACGGTCCATCATCAGGGTCACGATGTCGCGCGGCTTCACACGATAGTTGCTCTTCACCGCCTTGCCATTCACATGCAGGCAGCCAGCCTCAGCGGCCTTCTGAATACGGTTGCGCGAGGCGTGTGGCAGATGATCCATGAGAAACTTATCGATACGCATCAGCTCCTGCCCCTTGTCGGCCACCACGCGGAAGTGCTCGTAGAGCGACGCCTCCTCGTCGGCAGTGCCATCAAGGTCGATATCCTCGTCCATCAACTCATCTATTTCGTCAATCATAGTTGTTCGTTTTGTGATTAGAACCAGCCATCCTCTACTGTAGCCACGCCCAGGGTGTCGGCAGCCACCTTCTCGCCACCACCGATGACGAGTGTCAGTGTAGAGCCTTCGGGCACCAGGTCGTCGCCCTGCAGTTCACGGTCGCCCAGGCGCACGCTATACACCCAGTCGAGTTCGCCTTCGATGGTGTCGTGCGGCGTGAGATGGAATCCCGCAGCGCGTAGGCGCGACTCGGCCTGACGCAACGAGCTGTTGTCAGCCACATCGGGCACCGCAATCATCGGATGATTGCCCGAGCTCACCGTGAGGTAGATCTTACGGCCACGCTTCACCTTGGCAGCTCCTGCGGGGCGCTGACTGATGATCTCGCCCGTAGGCACCCCCTTCACATACACGAAGTCCGATGCGATGCCCACGAGGCTATGCTTGCTGAGCACCTCCACGGCCTCCTCCTCGCTCATGCCCGTCACCACGGGCACCTTCACCGCCACACCATGTTCGGTGTAGCTGTCGATCCATCGGAATGTGACGAACACCGCCGCCACCACCACTGCTGCCATGGCAGCCAGATTGACGACGACATACTTCAGCGAAGCTTTCTTATTCTTGGTTTCGTTCTTCTTGTTCATATCCATTTTGCTTTTACGGCTCAAAAGTACTGCTTTTTTTTCACTTAGCCTAAGAGTAAGCCAACTAATCGTTCATCATCAGCGTCATCAGCGGGTTCTCCTCGGTCAGCACCCAGTGCGTCAGTTCGGCAATGGTGTATACTTTCGCCTCGCCCACCTCATCGGCAAGGCGCTGGCACTGCCCCTCGGCCACGCGGTAGCAGCCATTGTTCTCGGCCAGCAGCGCATCGGTCACACGCAGCACACAATCGGTCTCCTTATGCAGACGGGCATAGGCGGTGAGCATCGCCTCGGCATCGATCACGCGCGCCATACCTATGTATTCGCCCTCGGCAGCAGTCGTATCCACCACGTCCACCTCGGTGCGACCATAGTGCGCGGCAATGCCCGCTATCAGCGCATCGCGCGCCTCAGCATCGTCACACACCACCTCGCGCAGCAGCACCCCATCGGCCTCCACACGACACATGGCCACGCCCACGAGCAGCGAGCCACGACGCGCCTCCCACAGCGCATCGCCCGCCAGGCGCATATCATCCACCACGGCACGCAGGTCGCCCAGCGGATGCTGCACACACAGGGCACGCTCCTGCATCTTGTCGCGCAGGTAGGCTAATAAAGACCCCCTCAGTCCTTCGGACAGCTCCCCCTCTATGGGGAGCGCCTTCAGGCTGTTATCATTTGTTGCCAGCGATGTCTGCAAAGCCTCCCCATAGAGGGGGAGGTTGGAGGGGGTCTCCGTCTTCCATCCGAAGCGGAAGCAGGGTGTGTAGCCATACTTGGCATAGTAGCCGAAGAGCTCGGCACTGGCAGGGATGAGGAAGCTGAAGGCCGCATGCTCGCGCTGCATGGCACGGTGCGTCTGGTCTATCAGTTCGCCCATCAGTCCGCGCCGGCGATACTCCTCATCGGTGCAGGCACCCGAGATGTACGACGCCGGCAGCATAGCCCCGCCATAGGTCATGGGATAGGGCAACTTCTGCAATGCCGACACCACGCGTCCATCGCGCACGATGACCTCGTTGCGCTCCTTGCGGTACTTCTCGCGGAAGTAGAGGTCGATGAAGGCACGCGGGTCAGCAAACGAGCGCTCCCACAGGTGGCGTGTCTCGAAGCGCTGGCGGCGCTCCTCCTCGTTCTCCACAGGCTGCGCCATGTAGGTAGCCGTCATCTTGTCCAGTATCAGTTCGGGGTAGTACGACAGCTTCGCCTTGCGCAGCCCCTCGAGTCCGAGGTCCTCTTCGCGATTGATATAGGTATACTGCTCGGGCAGGCGCGATACAAACTCATTGTTTATCATCGTGTAGGCCCCCTCATACGAGGTGTCGGCCTTCTCCACACACACGTCGAAGGTGGTCTCGTTGATGGGTGCACCGAAGGTGAAGGCCACCATCTGTCCCTCCACGAAGAGCGCTCCGCCCGTGATATGCAGTTCGCCCATGTGGCTCAGCGCATAAGCCATCATGCGCTGTTCGGCCAAGGCGGCACGCTGCTCACGGCAGTCGGCATGGCGGCACCAAGCCTCGGCCAAGTGCATACATTGGGGCACGAGGTCCGCCGTGAGGGTACGATATTCGTAGTTCGGATACAGTCGCTTAAACTTGCTGATATGGTTGCGCTTGGGCTGCAACTTCTTACCGCTGAGCGTCACCAGCGCCTCACGCAGATAGATGTAGTCGGCTCGCTCGCGCTGACTCTCGAAGACGAAAGCCCCCGGGGCCGACTCCTCCATCAGAGCCTGTGCACAGGGACACACACAAGCCACGCGCAGCGTGTCGCCCAGGCTGCGTGCATCCTCGGCCAGCAGCTGCAACACCCGTCGCAGGTCGCCCCTGCCGATGGGCTTCATATAGGTCACATGTCCATCGGTCACGAAGCGCAGCAGCAGGAAGCCGTCCACCACGGCAAACTCCGTATGGTAGAGGAATTGCCAGGCACAGATGTTGGCCACGTTCATGTCACAGTTCATACATTTGCTCTCCATCGTGAAGGAGCGCAACACATCGGCATCAGCAGCCGTAACGGGTCTAAAGGGTATTATCATAGAGACATTGTTATTCAAATTATTGTTCATAAAGGGCAACGCCTTCTCTACCGCAAAGTTACTACAACTTCTCTAACCAACCAAAAGGCACTATGGTTTGTTGTGATTTTTCACAAAACGTAAGAAAATCCTATACAAGAATTTTATAGCATATTGGCAGGAGAATCCCCAATTTGCTTACACGCTAAAGAAATCGGAAGTATGCATTTATAAGCTCCGAGAGCTATAGAGTCAAAAACTCACGTTTACGCTTACTTCCTGAATTTTCCTGCTCGCTCATAGCGTTACTTTTCTGCAAGATAAAGCTACATAGCGACAAAAAACTCCCGACTGGAGGGTCGGGAGGTAATGAAGCCATGTTCGGGAAAGTTATTCCTCCGAATCTTGTTCCAGCCCTAATGTCGGTTGTTGGGCTTCGAGGTATTGTTTCATGTTGAGTGATGTCACCACCTTCTTGCCTGTCTGCTCCTCGAAAGCCTCCTTGGCTACGCGTGCTACCGACCCTCCTCGGGCGGCCACTTGTGCGTGTTCATGCATCGTCTGAGGGTGTTCCTCTTTAGTTATGTTGGTTGCTGTGAGTTCGGCAAGCATGTTCATCACCAACTCTTCGTTAGTCATATTGTCGCGCAGGTTCTCTTGGTGTAATCCTTTGAGGTGCTTGTATTCGCGTGCTGTGAGTCCTGCCCATGTTTGGTATATGATATCGGTAAGCGTGGCATATCCTACTCCCTCCTTAACATTGTGAGCTTTCCACTGGTCGGTGAGGTCTTTGCGTATTTCTATGCTCTTGAGACGCTGGTTTATCCAATTGTCAGAGTATCCTAAGCGTTTGTAGTCCATGAGCGATTGTTGTATGCCCAGTTCTGGGTCTTGCATCTGACGGATGCGCTCGGCCCCAACCTCTGCCAGCCATCGTTTGAAGGGCTCCGCCTTCTTTGAGGGAACGGACTGTACTATACGAAGTATACCCTCTATTGAAGCGCAATTCGTCGCGTGTCTCTTGCCATCCGTGGAAATGAATTGGTGAGGGGTACAAATTGTACCCCACACGGAATTCAATTCTGAATCACGTTGGCGAAGACGCTTGATATATTGCCTTACATCGTTACTATCGGTAAGGGCTTCAATCACATCTGTTACGCAGAAGTACCACTTCTCCTGTACCTCATCCCATACGGTTCGTATTTGTCGCTGATCAAACAACTTCAAATCTTGCATTGTCATACTATCAGTTTCATTCTAAGCGCAATAAGCGCCTTTCAATAAGTTTTGTCACCCAAAGGACACATCCACAAGGGATAGTAGCGCGAGTAACGGTACGAAATTACAACATTATTTTGAATAAATCGTAAAGAAAGAAAAGAAAACAAACTTCATCTTGCTTAGTGTCTTAATTGAGGTACGGAGTACCAAGTCTCAAGCATGTCTCTACGCAGTGAGACTACAGTCTCTGTGTGGTGAGACTCGAATTTCTATACGTTGAGACTGCAATCTCAGCATAGTGAGACTCGACTCTCAGTACACTGCAATCATCTGATACAAGGATATGTGTCTTTTCCTGATTTCAGTAGACGTTTTTTTGCTTCATTAGCTGAATAGGTTTACACCTTTTTCTTTGCCATACTGGAGAAGTTTACGTATTCTCCGATTCCCTGCTGTTTGGCTTGACACTTTGGTCTGATGGGACAGC
>JAFZFZ010000096.1 GCA_017557005.1 Bacteroidaceae bacterium
GGCTCTGATAAATCTACCGGAGCCTTGCGTTTGCGAAAAAGCCTTTGTCTGATAAATCTAACGAAAGGCTCTGGCAGAATTATTCTCTTTGTCTGATTCGCTTCGTCTAGCCCTACAAATTTTGAAAATCCTTTGTAGACGAGCGCTCGTCTAGGGCTAGATTTTTCGAAGAGCCTCAACGCTCTGCGGTACAAGTCTGCAATAAATTTGGTACATACATGTAATGAAAAAATTGGGTAAAGAGAATTTTCTAATCACTCTACCGTTTAATTTTATTCACTTTACAGTTTTTCCAAGATTTGATGACCGACACTCCACCGATACTAGGTGTCGGTCGTTATAGGACTGTGGCTCTTGTAATTACGTTAGACTACCGATACCTTGGCAAAAATACGTTGTTTTCGCCAAGGTATCGTTAGCATAGAAAAACTTTGTAATAAAGGAAGGTGGTTATCTGTTTTTATAATCTCCTCTTGTATAGTCTATATGATACCCGATGTTGTGGAGCTCTGTCTCCAATGCTGCGAGTCCTTCGGCTGCTTCGGTACCCCATGAGGCTTTGTTTGCGTAGATGGCGTACTTAGTGCGTACGTCTGAGGGCGATAGGTTGGGCATCACTACGTTGGCTCCTGAAAGTATGCCCTCGATGCGTCCTTGGGGGTGGAGGGTAGCAAGGGCAGTGGTGGCGGGAATGAGTGCGTTGGGTAAGAGCAGACGGGCGATGGCAATGGTGGCGAGGGTGAGGTTGAGTGTGCCAGCGGGTTCGCCGCCGAGTGGGGTAGCAGGGTGAGGAATGAACGGACCTATGCCTACCATCTCGGGACGCATACGTTCCATTAGCTTCAAATCCTCTACGAGGTGTCCGATGGTTTGCCCTTTTACGCCTACCATCATGCCTAAGCCTACTTGGAAGCCGGCTCGCTGCAGGGCTTCGGCGCATGTAAGTCGATGGTTCAGTCCACGGCCGTGTGGATGTAGTGATGCGTAGAGTGTCTCGTTGGCTGCTTCGTGACGCAACAGGTATCGGTCGGCACCTGCTTCTTTCAACTTTTGGTACGATGCTTCGCTGCGTTCGCCCAATGAGAGGGTGATGGCTGCCTCGGGGTAGCGACTGCGTATCTCGGTGATGAGTGCCGTGAGCCACTCGTCGGTATGTGTGGCATCTTCGCCAGCTTGCAGTACGAAGGTGCGGAATCCCATGCGGTAGCCCTCGTCGCAACATGCTAACACCTCCTCTTGGGTGAGGCGATAGCGCTCGGCGTGGTCGTTGCTACGGCGCAGACCGCAGTAGAGGCAGTTGCAGTGACAGTAGCTGGATAGTTCGATGAGGCCACGTATATATATGCCACATCCGAACTGCTCTTGGGCAGTCCGGATGGCTTTGTTTCGTAATTCGTTGAGCGTGTCTGCATTGTGAGCTGCCTGCTCGAGCAACTGTTCCATTGCCGAAGCATCGAGTGTGTGGTGTGACGCCAACTGCTCAACTAATTCTCTCATCGTTACTATGAGTTTAAGTAGTGTATTTATTCATACCCCCTCCGTTTCGCTTCGTAAACTTCGCTACACTTGTCCCCCTAACTTAGAGGGGCAGTTCTTTTTGATTAGTGTACTCCGCGATGCTTATAGCTCCCTCTCCTTGGAGAGGGCGGGGGGAGAGGCTCCCTTATCGTTTCTTCAACTCAGCATCAAAGGTCTTCTTGCCATCGCCATAGGCGGTGTGTACGCTGGGACCTGAGATACAACCTCCCTCACATGCCATGACCTCGATAAATTGCGCAGGAGCCTTGCTGGTCTTACCATAAGCCTTGAGCAGGGCTACGCTCTTCTTGTTGAGGCCGGCAATCTGTATAGAGGTGAAGTCGAGCTTGTCGCCAACAAACTGTTTCACGGCACCTGTTACACCACCTGTCTCGGCAAAGCCATGTGCTGCACGACATGAGTTGCAGTCGATGGCATGTATATGCTCTTGACCCAGTTCGATGTTCATACCCTTGAGCATGGCGTGTATCTCTTCGAAGGTGAGTACAAAGCTTACTTTACCCTCCAAATCCTCGCGGCGAGCCTCCTTGCGTTTGGCGATGCAGGGGCCTACGAATACGAGTTTTGCGTTGGGGTACTTCTCGCGTGCTATGTCGGCAGTGTACACCATGGGTGAGTAGGTCGATGAGATGTATTTCTGCAGGTCGGGTGCATGCTTGCGTGCCATCTCCATGTATGAGGGACAGCATGAGGTGGTCATGAAGGGTTGGCCCTCGGCAAGCTTCTCGGCAAACTCATGTGCTTCGTTTGCAGTTGTCACCTCGGCACCACGTGCCACCTCGATGACATCCTTGAAGCCGATGGCCTTGATAGCGCCATACACCTGCTCGGTGGGGGCGTTATATTGTGAGAGGATAGAGGGAGCTACCATAGCTACCACCTCTTCGCCACGACGGATGGCCTGCAGTACATCGAACACCTGCGAGATCTCGAAGATGGCACCGAACGGACAGGCGTTCATGCACTTGCCACAGTAGATGCACTTCGTCTCGTCAATATGCTCCACACCATACTCGTCCTTTGAGATGGCGCCTACGGGGCAAGATTCCTCGCAAGGTACGGGGATGTATACGATAGCATGGTACGGACAAGCCGCATAGCACTTGCCACAGCTGATGCATATATTGGGGTTGATGCGGCCCTGTGAGGTGTCGGGGTTAAACTCGATGGCATTCTTCGGACACGCATGTTCACAAGCACGTGCCTCACATCCACGGCAGAGGTTGGTGATGGCATAATTGGTGTGCACGCATGATGAACATGCCTCGTCGATGACGCACATGATGTTGTCCTTCATCTCTGTACGGCCGAGTGCCTTTGTGGCATACTCGGCGAGCGGAGTGAGCTCGTCGGTTTCGTCAGTCATGTCGTATCCCAGCAGAGGGAGCGACTTATATTTCAGTACTGCACGCTTCTTGTGTATGCAGCAACGACCGCTGTGCTTCGAACTGCGTGGCACTAATTCAAGAGGTACGCGGTCGATGTTTTCTTCCAATTGTCCTTCGTGCCAAAGGCTTACGAATCGTGTAAGCAACTTTTGGCGTACTATCATTACATTGTTTTTAATTGCCATGTGATATGTGCTTGTGATTGGGTTGTGACAATATTCGTAAAGATAAGTTTAGATGTTTGCTAATACATGATTGATGATGGCCTCCTCTTCGTCGGGGTGAAACCATTGGATGCTTTCGTCGCGGCGAAACCAAGTCATCTGTTTGCGTGAGTAGATGCGGCTGTTCTGCTTAATCTTTTCTATGGCGAACTCCAATGTGCAGTTACCATCGAAATGGGCAAACAGTTCTTTGTATCCTACGGTGTTGAGTGAGTTGAGGTGGCGGTAGGGGTATACGCTGCGGGCTTCATCGATAAGGCCTTCGGCAATCATTTGGTCGACGCGACGGTTGATGCGGTCGTAAAGTTCTTCGCGCTCGCGACGCAGACCAATCTTGATGATGCGGAAAGGACGCTCTTTAGTCGTTTGTGTACGAAATGAGGTGTAGGTGCGTCCTGTCATATAGCAAATCTCCAGCGCATGGATGACGCGTTTGGGATTCTTGAGATCTACGATGCGATAGTATTCGGGGTCGAGCAAGCGCAACTCGTCTACCAAGGGAGCCAATCCCTCTTGTTCGTAGCGGTCGAGTAGGGTGCGGCGGGTGATGTCATCAACCGTGGGGATATCGTCGATACCCTTGCATACGGCGTCGATATACATCATGCTGCCTCCTGTGAGCAACAACACATCGTGGGTCTGGAATAGCTCTTCGGTCAGTTTCAGTACATCAATCTCATACTGTGCTGCACTATAATAATCGGTGAGCTGGTGTGTGCCGATGAAATAGTGCTTGACACGCTCCTGCTCTTCCTTGGTGGGCGCAGCCGTACCAATAGGTATCTCGCGATAGAGTTGGCGCGAGTCGGCCGAAAGGATAGGAGAGCCTAACCGTTCGGCTATGGCAAAGCTTGACGCGGTTTTGCCCACACCTGTGGGACCAAGGAGAACAACGAGGGTCTTCATTTATTTTGTTTATGAATTGAGAGTTTGGTGTGTCATCTACTTATATGCATGATACACCAAACTCTCAACTGAATTAGTAAAGCATGCTGTCGTCAAAGTCGGCTGCAGTGCCCATCTCAAAGCCGTCGGGATCGAGTTCGTCGAGATCGAAGCCTTCGTCGTCGCCAAAACTTTCGTCATATGTTGTGGTGCTCACCTGTGCAGCCATGAGTTGGTCGAAGTCGAGTACATGTTGGGGTGCATCGCCTTTCTGCTTGGTGCAGATGGCTTCGTCAAGATGCTTGCCAGTAATCATCTCTGACAGTTCAATGAAGAAAGCACGATCGGCCAAGGGGTCGAAGATGTAAAGCAAGTGCTGCTTTTCCTCTTCGAGGAGTTCGTTGAGCGGAGTCTCCTCCATGATCCAACTGTCTTCGTCAGAGCTGGTGCCCATGTCTTCGAGGGTTACTTCGGTTTCCTTCTCCCAATTTTCATCGCATACGAAGAATGAGGTCATCTGGTCGTCGGCATAGCCTACTGACTCCAGAATTGCGCGATGAAAATCGAGGAATGTAGCCTCTGAATCGATTTGGATTTCTCTGCGGAAGTTATCAACCTCGTCAGAAATGATAGTAAAACGGTAAACCATGACTTATGTTTTTAATTCTGAATTCTTAATTATATGTTGTTATTCCTCATACTTGATAATGCCACGTTTGGCACCTTCAACGAATGATATGATGTATTCCACTTCAGGTGTCATCTCCATCTCCTCCTTGATACGCTCAATAGCCATCGTGGTGTTGAGTCCACTTTGGTAGATGTAACGGTAGGCTTGGTGGATGGTGTCAATCTGTTCGCGTGTGAATCCACGACGGCGCAGTCCAACGAGGTTTATTCCGCAATATGAAATAGGCTCACGGGCCGCAATGATATAGGGCGGAATCTCCTTGCTGCTCTTGCAGCCACCCTGTACCATAACATAGCTTCCGATGCGGCAGAACTGATGGATGAGTACGGTAGAACTGATGGTGGCAAAGTCGTCAACAATTACCTCGCCAGCCAATTTGGTCTGGTTGCCGATGATACATCCGTTGCCTACGATAGTGTCGTGTGCTACGTGTACACCTTCCATGAGCAGGTTATTGCTGCCTACGATGGTCTTTCCCTTGGCTGCAGTACCTCGGTTGATGGTGACATTTTCGCGGATGGTATTGTTGTCGCCAATCTCAGCAGTGGTCTCCTCGCCGCGGAACTTGAGGTCTTGTGGTATGGCACCGATAACAGCACCGGGGAAGATGGTGTTGCCATTGCCAATGCGTGAACCGTAGAGGATATTGGCATTGGGCATGATGACGTTGTTGTCGCCTATCACTACATTGCGATCAATGTATACGAAGGGACCAATCTCCACATTCTCACCAATGATAGCTTCGGGGTGAATATATGCTAAAGGACTGATTTTGCTCATGCTTTTTTTACTTGTTATGATTTATGAATTTGAGTGATGAGCCTAGCCATCGGATAGGCTCCCTTCCTACTCATTCTTTTAACTTTCGCAGCAGTCGGGCAAACTGATTGTTTACGCGATGACCTGGGCGATATGCTTCAATATGTCCCTTGATGGGTTTGCCTACGAGCGACATGTCACCGATGACATCGAGCAACTTATGGCGTGCAGGTTCATTGTCCCATACCAAGGGGCGGTGGTTGATATATCCAAGTTTGGTTGCATCCATACGGGGGATGTTCATGGCATCAGCCAAGCGGTCGTAGCGGTCTTGCGGCATCTCACGCTCGTAGAGTACGATAGAGTTGTCGAGGTCGCCTCCCTTGATGAGTCCAGCTGCAAGCAGGGGCTCGATGTCGCGCACGAATACAAAGGTGCGGCAAGGAGCTATCTCTGTGGGGAACTCCTCCATATGGAGTAACTCGGCATGCTGGTTGCTGATGCTACTTGAGTCGAACGATACGATGACGCTAACAGCAAATTCATCGGCGGGAACAATCTTGAGGGTCGATCCGCTTTTCTCGTCGATATATTCTACGGGTTCGGTTATTACAATATAGTCTTTCTCGGCTTCCTGCTCCACGATGCCCACGCGCTCAATGCTTTCGATGTAGAGCTTGGCGCTACCCTCAAGGATGGGGAATTCGGGTCCGTTGACCTTGATGTGACAGTTGTCGATACCCAAAGCATAGAGTGCTGAGAGACCATGCTCCACAGTGCTGACACGCTCAGAGCCATTGGAGAGTACGGTGCCACGTTGTGTCTCGGTCACGTTCTCGGCCAATGCCTCAATGATGGGCATGCCCTCTACGTCGACACGCTGTATTTTATATCCATAGTTCTCCGGTGCAGGGCAGAACTCTACCATGAGGTTCAGTCCGGTGTGAAGTCCCTTGCCTGACAACGAAAAACTCTCTTTTATCGTACGTTGCTTTGCCATATATCGTTAGGCCTTGCCATTGGCAAGTTGTTGTTTCAGTGATTCTATTTCTTTCTTCAGAGCATCCATCTCACGATACATCTCGGGCAGTTTCTTGAAGATGACTGTGGCGCGGGCAAACTGGGTGTGCTCAAACGATGGGTAGCCCATTACAGCCTTTCCATCTTGTACATTATTGGTTACACCTGAGTGTCCGCCTACCTTTACTTGATTGCCTATTTTGATGTGTCCGCTGATACCAGCCTGTCCGCCTACCATGCACCAACTGCCGATTTTTGTCGAACCGGCTACTCCGCATTGGGCTGCCATCACTGTGTGCTCATCGATAACCACGTTATGAGCTACCTGTACCATATTGTCGAGTTTTACACCACGCTTGATGACTGTAGCCCCCATGGTGGCACGGTCAATGCAGGTGTTCGCTCCAATCTCTACATCATCTTCAAGGATGGCAATACCTATTTGAGGTATCTTCTCGTAACCATTGGTTCCGGGTGCAAAGCCGAATCCATCGGCTCCGACCACACTGCCAGCATGCAGGATGCAGCGGTTTCCTACCTTGCAATCGTGATAGATGGTTACATGGTTATACAGTATGCAGTCGCTACCCACCGTAGCATTGTCACCTACCGAGGTGTTGGCCTCGATGATGGTGTTATTGCCGATGATAGCTTTTTCTCCGATCGATACGAACGGACCAATGTATACATTCTCACCAATTGTGGCGGTTGCGGCTACTGAAGCCATCGGACTGATTCCCGTCTTCTTGGGCTTGACCGATTCGTAAAGTGCCATCAATTTGGCCAAACTCTCGTAGGCATTGGCCGTTTTGATGAGTGTGGCTTGAATGGGACGTTCTGGTACGAAATCGTTGTTTACCAGTACGATGCTCGATTGGGTGTCGTATATGTATGATGCATACTTCGGATTAGCAAGAAACGACAATGCACCCTTCGTACCCTCCTCAATTTTAGCAAAGGTACAAACGGTGACATTCTCGTCGCCTATAATTTCGCCTCCTACGTATGCAGCTATCTGTTTCGCTGTAAATTCCATCCTATTTTAAATATGGTATAGTATGTCTGTCTATAACCTCGCAAAGATAGATATTATTTTGGGATTTTCAAATCTTTAATCATAATATCTTCCATTTGTGCGAGGGGAGAGGCTTTATACTATACTCTATGGTAGCAGATATAATGTTTTTTAACTTTTTTCTGCAAAAGTGTGAGGTCAAACATGTCGGATGCTTCAGCAATGTCGCGTGTGGTGCCATCGTTGTATAGAATCTCAATCTGATCATCGGCTGCGGTGTACATATCCTTTTCGTGTATGGCAGCACAGAGCAGATGCGAACACTCTGTTTTGTCGATGTTCAAACTGTTGGCAATGCGTGTGGCGATGCTGTCTTTATATTCCTCGCTGAAGGGTTTGCTGTCAATCTCTACCTTAAATAAGCGGCGGTTTACCAGTCCGCTACTGAGTGTGGCCAATACCTTGTCTTCATGGTTTGCCCATGACTTTAAGGCGCACCAGATATCGTTATCGTCGAGTTGGGTAAATATCTCGAGACACTGTTCGTCGTTGAAGAACGTTTCGCGTGTGATATTGCCGTAGAGGAAATAGCGCAAGGCGGGTGTTACAGATAGTTCGACTCCCTGTTGCGCAAGCTCCTTAGCACGCAGTAATGTGTTGTTGATCATTTTTTCGCATGCTACCGATGTTTTGTGTAGGTATACCTGCCAATACATGAGGCGGCGAGCGGTGAGGAAGTTTTCGATTGAGTATATACCCTTTGATTCCACCACCAGGTGGTCGTCTTTGACATCGAGCATCTTGATGATACGTGCCGAACCGATGTTGCCTTCCGTGACACCCGTATAGAAGCTGTCGCGGCGAAGGTAGTCGAGGCGGTCCATGTCGAGTTGACTGCTTACCAGTTGGTGCAGGAATCGCTTTTCATACTCATCCTTATAGATGCGTATGGCGAGGTCGAGTCGGCCGCCCAGCTCGCGGTTCATCTTCTTCATCAAGAGAAGCGATATCTCTTCGTGGTGTACGCCAGGTGCAATGGTACTTTCAAGTACATGCGAGAAGGGGCCATGTCCCACGTCGTGCAGTAGGATGGCAATTTTTACCGATTCAGCTTCGTGGTCGGTAATCTCTACCCCCTTGTTGCGTAGGGTATGTATGGCCTCTGTCATCAAGAAGAAGGCACCCAAAGAATGTTGGAATCGGGTATGTTGTGCCCCTGGATATACCATGGATGACAACCCCAACTGCTTGATACGATGAAGGCGCTGTACCATGGGGTGTGTTACCACCTCCATGATAAGCCCCTTTGGTATGTTGATAAACCCGAATACCGGGTCGTTGATGATCTTGCTTCCTTGCATCTTAGAGGATACCATATTTCTCCAGCTCGGCAGCCATCTCCTCCTGTACCTTGCGAGCCTCCTCGCGTGCTACGTTGGCGAAGTTCTCTGTGTTGTCGGCATAGATGATGGCACGGCTTGAGTTTACGATGAGTCCGCACTCCTTGGTGATACCATACTGGCATACATCGCTGAGCGAACCGCCCTGAGCACCTACACCAGGAACGAGGAGGAAGTGGTTGGGAACAATCTTACGGATATCCTCGAAGAGCTGACCGCGTGTAGCACCTACTACGTACATCATATTCTCGTCGTTACCCCACTCCTGTGAACGGCGCAATACCTTCTCGAAGAGGCGCTCGCCAGTCTCCTTATCCTCCATGAGCTGGAAGTCGAGCGAACCCTTGTTTGAGGTCAGTGCGAGCAATATTACCCATTTGCCTTCGTATGCGAGGAAGGGCTTCACGCTATCTTCTCCCATGTAGGGAGCTACGGTGAGGGCGTGCACATCCTGCTCCTCGAAGAATGAGCGAGCATACATTGATGAGGTATTACCGATATCACCACGCTTAGCATCAGCGATGATGAAGTGGTTGGGGTAGTTCTCCTTGAGGTATGCAATGGTCTTCTCATAAGCCTCGTAGCCCTTGAGGCCGTCGCACTCGTAGAAAGCCAAGTTGGGCTTATAAGCTACGCAATAGTCTGCAGTAGCGTCAATGATAGCCTTATTGAAGGCAAAGATGGGGTCTTCCTCGTTTAAGAGGTGAGCGGGAATCTTCTTAGTGTCAGTGTCGAGACCTACGCAGAGGAATGACTTGCGTTCCTTGATGTTCTGGATAAGTTGTTGTTTGTTCATAATCAATGTGCCCCCTCTAACTCCCCCAAAGGGGAGGATTCCGTCATCGTGGGAAGTTATCAGAGGACTTTATTAAAGGTTTATATGTTTACAATTTTTATTCATTGGACTCTGAGTTCCCCCTCTTCGGGAGGGGGTTAGGGGGAGGCTTCCCTATAACTCGCTCTCCTTGAGTCGTTCCGCATTTTCGGCCACCATGAGTTGGTCTATGCAGTCCTGTATGTCGCCATTCATGAAGGCAGAGAGGTTATAGATAGTATAGTTGATGCGGTGGTCGGTGATGCGTCCCTGAGGATAGTTGTAAGTACGGATCTTTGCCGAGCGGTCACCGGTAGATACCATGGTCTTACGCTTCGAAGCAATGTCGTCGATATACTTCTGATGCTCCTTGTCATAGATGAAGGTACGCAAGCGAGCCAATGCGCGCTCCTTGTTCTTCGGTTGGTCGCGAGTCTCGGTACATTCGATGAGGATCTCTTCCACCTCGCCCGTGTTGGGGTTCTTCCAGTTGTATCGAAGACGTACACCTGACTCTACCTTATTAACGTTCTGTCCACCAGCACCTGATGATCGGAAGGTGTCCCACTTGATTTCTCCCTCATTGATCTCCACCTCAAAGGCTTCGGCTTGGGGTAAGCAGGCTACGGTTGCTGCCGAGGTATGTACGCGGCCTTGAGTCTCGGTGGCAGGTACGCGCTGTACGCGGTGTACTCCTGATTCGTACTTCAGTGTGCCATATACCTTCTCACCACTTACGCTGAAGATGATTTCCTTGTATCCGCCAGCTGTGCCTTCATTGAAGCTCGAAACCTCTACGCGCCAGCCCTTCTGTTCGCAGTATTTCATATACATCTTGAACAGGTCGCCTGCAAAGAGCGCAGCCTCGTCGCCACCCGTTCCGCCACGTATTTCCATGATGACGTTTTTGTCATCCTCGGGGTCGGCAGGCACGAGTAGCAGCTTTATCTCCTCTTCGAGAGCAGGGATCTGAGTTTCACACGCATCAATCTCCTCGCGAGCCATCTCACGCATGTCAACATCGTTCTCTGTGGCAAAGAGTTCTTTAGCCTCGTCGAGCTGACGTATGAGTTGTATATATTTGGCGCGAGCCTCCATGAGCGCCCCCAGCTCCTTATATTCTTTATTGAGCTTTACGAATCGGCGCATGTCGGCAATCACCGCGGGGTCCGTGATGAGAAGTTCTATCTCCTCGTACTTTCCTACCAGTCCGTCGAGTCGTGTGAGTAAATTGTTTTCTGCCATATTATAAAATGGATATATATAATCATTTGCAAAGGTACTATTTATTGACGATATCGGCAAGGGAATCTTATCGAAAGTTAAAGGACGGAATAGCCTGTTTGGAACTCAGCCTTGTAAATCCGAAAGTTTTTTTTTTGAAAATCTCAATAAAAAGCATAATTTTGCGTCTTTCGAACCTTTTAGACGATATATTGACAGCATATGGCACGCACCTACGGACTCATTGGCTATCCCCTTGGACACTCCTTCTCGAGAGGCTATTTTACTGATTTCTTTACTCAGCAAGGCATTGATGCCGAATACAAGAATTTTGAGTTGCCGCAGATTGGCGACTTGGCATCCGTCTTGGCCGAAGAAACCGCTCTTCAGGGATTTAACGTAACCATTCCCTATAAGCAACAGGTGTTTGCCTTCCTCGACGAGGTTGATGCTGCAGCCCAAGCCATTGGTGCAGTCAATGTGGTCAAGGTGTTGCGCGAGGGCGATAGCCTACGACTCAAGGGCTACAATACCGATGTCGTTGGTTTTAGTGACTCCATACGCCCATTGCTGCAGCCCCATCACACGCATGCTCTCATCCTGGGGACGGGCGGAGCCTCCAAGGCTGTTGATTATGCCTTGCGCCAATTGGGACTTCAAACCTGCTTCGTGTCGCGCACCCGTCGCGAAGGGGTTCTCAGTTATGATGATCTCACGTCCGATGTGCTCTCTCGCTATACCGTGATTGTCAATACCACTCCGCTTGGCATGCACCCCAAGGTTGACGAATGTCCACCGCTTCACTATACATCGCTCACCCCGCGCCATCTCCTCTTCGATGTGGTTTACAATCCCATCAAGACCCGCTTCCTTCAACTTGGCGAGCAGGCAGGTGCCACCATCTGCAATGGTATGGATATGCTCATTGGCCAAGCCCGTGCAGCTTGGCGTATATGGAACGAGTAGTTTGGTGTTTTATGTGTTGTGCGAAATTAAAGTAAATTGCTATGGAACAGATGTTCAAGGATAGAGTAGTGGTGGTTACTGGAGGCGCTAATGGTATTGGTAAGTGTGTGGCTGATATGTTTTGCTCACAAGGTGCTCATGTATATGTGGTAGATAAGGTGGAGGGAAATCACTTTGTGGGTGATATTGCTAAGAAGGAGGTGCTGGAGGCTTTTGTGAGTGAGGTGCTCGCTGCGCATGGTGAGGTACATTGTATTGTCAACAATGCTTTGCCTATAATGAGGGGAATTGAAGAATGCTCATACGAGGAGTTTGAATATGCTCTTAGTGTAGGTGTGACTGCGCCATTCTATTTGGTGAAACTTTTGAAGGATCATTTGGGCGAAGGGGCGTCGATTGTAAATATATCGTCGTCGCGAGATCGCATGAGTATGCCGCAAACAGAGAGTTACACGGCTGCAAAAGGTGGCATAGCTGCATTAACGCATTCGTTGGCTGTGAGTTTGGCTGGCAAGGCGAGGGTAAACTCAATCTCGCCTGGATGGATAGATACCAGTGGTACCATTTATGAGGGATCTGATGCGACGCAGCAGTTGGTGCGACGTGTAGGAACCCCTATGGATATAGCAAATATGGTGTTGTATTTGTGTTCGGAGAAGGCTGGCTTCATCACTGGTGAGAATATATGTATTGATGGCGGCATGACGAAGCAGATGATATACCATGGGGATAATGGATGGAGATTTGATGAGTAATGAAGGGTAGAGGGGAATCGTTGAGATCTGCGTTTTTGCTCGCCTTACACTGATTTTAGCTTGCTGCGCAGTCTGAAGATAGGCTGCGGCTCGGAAAACTTCAAATATATTTAACTCCTTTGAATCTCTGCCTCTCTCAGTAAAAAACTGCAAGCATTTTTCTACTTTCGTTCGTTGAGATTTGCGTTTTCGCTCGCCTTGCACTGATTTTAGCCTGCTGCGCAGTCTGAAGATAGGCTGCGGCTCGGAAAACTTCAAATATATTTGCGTTTTCGCTCGCCTTGCACTATCTTTGTACGCAAAATGAAGAATTATAATTAAAAAGGTAAAAGAATATGAAAAAGAGTGTATTGTTTGGTTTGTTGAGCGTATTGCTCGTTTTTGCATCATGTAAGTCAAAGGAAAGTGCTTATAAGCAGGCTTATGAGAAGGCTAAGGCTCAAGAGAGTGCACAGGTGCAGGTGAATGCTCCCGTACAGGTGACTCCCGTAGCTACAACTCCTGTGACTTCTGACAACTATGATCAGACTCCCGTACGTCAGGAGCAGGTTGCTGCAGTTTCAGTAACTGGTACTTTGAAGGCTTACAGCGTGGTGTGTGGTAGCTTTAGTTTGCAGGCTAATGCGCAGGGCTTGAAGGACTACTTGGTAGGTGAAGGCTATGCTGCAGGCATCGTGAAGAACGTAGATAAGAACATGTTCCGTGTTATCATTGGTTCATACGATACTAAGGCTGAGGCTGCTCGTGCTCGTGAGGCTTTCAAGGTGAAATATCCTAGTCGTGCAGACTTCCAAGGTGCTTGGATTTTGCTTAACAAGTAAGCGGTATTTCTATAGAAAGATATAAAGGGTGACCTTATGGTCGCCCTTTGTTTTGATTTTTAAGAGAATTTAAGTGTTTTGTTGCAGAAACCTTATTAACTTTGTAGCGTAATATATTTGTTATGGGACGAATACTAGCTATTGACTACGGAAAGAAACGTACGGGATTGGCGGTAACTGATGTGTTGCAAATCATTGCTAATGGATTGACTACTGTACCTACACATACGTTGATGGACTTTATCCTCGACTATGTGAAGCGTGAACCCGTGGATCGTATCGTGGTGGGACTCCCTAAGCAGATGAACAATCAGCCATCGGAGAATATGGTGCGCATTGAGCCTTTCGTGAACCGATTGCGCAAGGTGTTGCCTCAGATTCCGGTGGAGTATGTAGATGAACGCTTCACGTCGGTGCTCGCACATCAGGCGATGCTGGATGGCGGACTGAAGAAGAAGGATCGTCAACGCAAAGAGTTGGTAGATGAGATTAGTGCTACCATTATCTTGCAAAGCTATATGAGTCAACGCAAATTTTGAATAAGATTATTAATCACGGATTAGGACAAGGGATGCAATTCATATGGTATGTGAACAATATTCCTAATTCCTAATTCCTAATTCCAATTATAATGATACTTCCTATTTATACTTACGGACAACCCGTATTGAGAAAGGTGGCAGAGGATATTGATGCTAACTATCCCGAGTTGAAACAGCTGGTCGAGAATATGTTTGAAACCAACGAACGTGCTGATGGTGTGGGCTTGGCAGCTCCGCAGATTGGTTTGCCCATCCGTGTAGTTATCGTAGATCTCACTCCTCTTGCAGAGGATTATCCTGAGTATGCTGAGTTTAAGCGCGCATATATCAATGGATATATCGTAGAAGAAGATGGTGAGACTATTCTTATGGATGAGGGTTGCCTCAGTTTGCCTGGAATACATGAAAAGGTGCCTCGTGCTGAGCGCGTGCGAGTTCAGTATGTTGATGAGAATTTTGTTGAGCACGATGAGTGGGTAGAAGGTTTCTTGGCTCGCGTGTTGCAGCATGAGTTTGATCATTTGGAGGGCAAAGTGTTTACAGATCGTATATCTCCCTTGCGCCGACAGATGAACAAAGGCAAGTTCAATGCGTTGCTTACAGGCAAGGTGCGTTGCGACTACAAGGTAAAGGTGGCGAAGAAGTAAGATGATAAGGCGCATACTACTATTCCCTATGCTTCTTTGTCTGGTGTTGCAGACAAAGGCGCAGGTGAATACCGACCATATGATGAAGGTTGGTCGTAATGCGCTTTATTTTAACGACTATGTGCTGTCGATACAATATTTCAATCAAGTCGTCAGTGCTAAACCCTACCTATATGAGCCCTATTTCTTTCGTGGGTTGGCTAAGTTTTATTTAGATGATTTTGTTGGCTCTGAAGCTGATTGCTCTGAAGCCATCACTCGCAATCCTTTTGTAGTTGATTGCTATCAAATACGTGGACTTGCTCGGGTAAATCAAGAGAAATATGCCGAAGCCATTCATGACTTTCGTAGTGCTCTTAAATATAACCCTTCTGACGAAGGATTGTGGCATAATCTATCGCTGTGCTATGCGCAATTAAAGGAGTATGACAAGGCAATCCATGTGCTTGATACGCTGGTATCTTTAGCGCCGAGCTATACCGCGGCTCTTAATATGCGTGCACAGGTACATATTCAAAAAGAGGATACGGTAGCAGCGCTTGAAGACTTGGAGGCTTCGTTGCAAGTCAACAAGTACGACTCGGAGGTGTATGCTACTCGTGCATTGGTGTATCTCAAGCAAGAACGGTATGAGGATGCAGACAAGGACCTGACGTATGCCATCTTGCTGAATCCTAAAAGTGGGTATTATATCAATCGTGCTTTGACGAGATATAATATGCAGGAGTTACGTGGAGCTATGGCCGACTATGATTTGGCGCTCAGTATTGACCCCAACAATCTGTTGGGTCATTACAATCGTGGTTTGTTGCGCGCACAGGTGGGAGATGATAATCGTGCTATCGAGGATTTTGATTTTGTCGTAGAGTACGATCCTGAAAACACGTTTGCTTTATTTAATCGCGCATTGTTGCTTGTGCAGACGGGTGATTGGGCAAAAGCTGAGACAGATCTTAATCAAGTGCTCAATGAATATCCAAAATTTCTCTATGGTTATCAGTGTCGCGCTGATGTTCGCCGTAAACTTGGACGTTTGAAAGAGGCTGAAGAGGACGAACTTGTGGTGTTGCGTGCTCAATTGGAAGAGCAAAATCGCTTGTTGGCTGGAGGTGAAGAGAAGGAAGAGGAGAGTGAAGAGGATAAGGAAGAAAATACACGCAAGGAATCGGACAAGAATATAAAGAAATATAAGAGTCTTGTAGTGGCCGATGATGCTGTTGGTGAAAAGGAGTTTACATCAGACTATCGTGGTAAGGTACAAAACCGCAATGTTTATGTAGCTTTGCAACCTCTTTTTGCGCTTACTTATTATAATAAGGAGAGCGAAGTGGGGCGTATCGTTCATTATCATCGTTATCTTGAAACTCTGAAGCGAAACAAATTACTTCCCTTGCCATTGCTCGTGACGGCTTCTGAGCAAGCGCTCGACGAAACTCGTATCGAATATCACTTTGCGGATATCAATGTGCAGAGTGCGAAATTTGTAGAAGGGGATGAGGAAGGAAATGCAATCTGTTATTTTGCACGTGGCCTTGACTTCTATATAGTGCAAGATTTGTCGGCGGCTATCGATGATTTTACCCAAGCAATCACCTCTGATGGTGCTCTATGGATTTCTTATTATAGTCGTGCGGTTGCTCGTTATAAGCAAGTAGAACTATCTCGTGCTGATGCTTCTGTAGAAACTGAGGCGAGGAAGCCCAATGTTCCAAGTGATTTTATGGCTGAAGCGCGTATTAATGATTATCAACTCATCCTTGCCGATTTGAATAAGGCTATAGATCTTGCTCCGGATTTTGCCTATACCTATTATAATAGAGGAAATGTGTTGTCGGGACTTAAAGACTATCGTGCAGCCATAGCGAGCTACGATGAAGCGATAGCGCTCGAACCCAACCTGGCAGAGGCTTACTACAATCGTGGACTTACCTATATATTCTTGGGTGATAATGCGCGTGGAGTGGCCGACCTCAGTAAGGCGGGTGAATTGGGCTTATATAGTGCCTATAATCTAATCAAACGATTTGCGGAATAAATAACATATAAAGGATTTGCAATATGAAAAAAATGGTAACACTTATCGCCCTTCTACTTGTTTGCACGTGGGCGAAAGCCGACTCAATGGATCGATTTATCAATCGCTATAAAGAGAAGGATGGTGCTGAATATAGAGTCATCAATGTGAATAGTACGCTTGACGAACTTATGGAGAATGGAGCGGTTAAGGGGCGTAAGCGCGCTTCGTTGCTTCGTGGCACCTTGGTGATGATGGGTATTGAAGAGATAGAGACTCTTAATCTCGACTTGTGCAAAAGTTCGGTTCGTAGTCGCTTTTTTGCCAATGTGTTGGATGAAATCCCCGAGGGTTACTCTATCTTGACCGAAACGGGTGACCGTATCGTGTATGTCAATAATATGGAGGAGGACTTCGCTTTTGTGATTATTGTAAATAACAATGTTGAGAAACCTCGTCTGACTCGTATGTATGTAAGTAACGCTTTCATGCGTGCTGTGATGAACGATGAGGGTACTGAGGTGGATGGACAGAAATTAGAACGCTACCTTGAAGGACGTGCCGACAAGTTGGAGGAGTCGGCTAAGGAGGGTATCCGTGCTATCGAGAACGGCTTGCGTCGTCTGGAAAAACGTATAGAAGAGCGTGGAGCGAACGAAATAGCGCTATAAAATTGCGCATATCGAATTATTTAGCTAATTTTGCGGCCAATTGTATGTTGGCTGCAAAATGTTTTTATTTGTGGCTATATATAATTAAGGTATTGTGAGAATAAAATAAAACATTATACGACAATGATTAAAATTACTTTTCCTGATGGTTCAGTGAGAGAATATGAAGCTGGCGTTACCGGCTTGCAGATTGCTGAAAGCATCAGTGCTCGTCTGGCACAGGATGTGCTGGCATGCAGCGTGAATGATGAAATCGTGGAGCTCAACCGCCCTATCAATGAAGATGCATCTATTCGTCTTCACAAGTGGGACGATGCTGAGGCTAAACATGCCTTCTGGCATACAAGTGCTCACCTCTTGGCTGAGGCTTTGCAGGAGCTCTATCCGAATATTCAATTTGGTATCGGTCCTGCTATTGAGACTGGCTTCTACTATGATGTGGATCCGGGCGAAGGTGTAACCATCAAGGAGGGTGACCTCGCTAACATCGAGAAGAAGATGGCTGAGCTCGTGGCTAAAAATGAGAGTGTAGTACGCAATGAAATCTCTAAGGATGAGGTGCTCAAGATGTTCTCAGAGCGTGGCGAGACCTATAAGTGTGAGTTGATTTCAGAACTCGAGGATGGTACAATTACTACCTATACTCAGGGTGCTTTCACTGATCTCTGCCGTGGCCCGCACTTGATGAGTACTGCTCCTATCAAGGCTATCAAGTTGACCTCTGTAGCTGGTGCTTACTGGCGTGGCGATGAGAAGCGTAAGATGATGACTCGTATCTATGGCGTTAGCTTCCCCAAGAAGAAGATGCTCGATGAGTATCTCGCTATGATGGAGGAGGCTAAGAAGCGCGACCACCGTAAGATTGGTAAGGAACTCGAGCTCTTCATGTTCTCTGAGACTGTAGGTAAGGGATTGCCTATGTGGTTGCCCCGCGGTACAGCTCTACGCTTACGCCTTGAGGATTTCTTGAAGCGCATCCAGAAGCGTTTCGGCTACCAGCAGGTGATGACTCCCCATATCGGTAACAAGAATCTCTATGTGACTTCTGGTCACTGGGATCACTATGGTAAGGATAGCTTCCAACCCATCACGACTCCTGAGGAGGGTGAGGTATACTTGTTGAAGCCTATGAACTGCCCTCACCACTGTATGATCTACAAGCATCAGCCCCGCTCATACAAGGATCTCCCTATCCGTCTCGCAGAGTTCGGTACCGTATATCGTTATGAGCAGAGCGGTGAGCTTCATGGCTTGACTCGTGTGCGTAGCTTTACACAGGACGATGCACACATCTTCTGTCGTCCCGACCAGGTAAAGGAAGAGTTTACTCGCGTAATGGATATCATTGAGATTATCTTTAAGGCACTCAACTTTGAGAACTATGAGGCACAGATTTCATTGCGTGACCCCAATAATACAACTAAGTATGTGGGTACAGATGATAACTGGCAACGTGCTGAGCAGGCTATCGTTGAGGCTTGTCAAGAGAAGGGCTTGAACGCTCGCGTTGAGACAGGTGAAGCTGCATTCTATGGTCCTAAGCTCGACTTCATGGTGAAGGATGCTATCGGCCGTCGTTGGCAGTTGGGTACCATCCAGGTTGACTACAACTTGCCCGAGCGTTTCAACCTCGAGTATACAGGCTCGGACAACCAGAAGTATCAGCCCGTGATGATTCACCGTGCACCCTTCGGTTCTATGGAGCGCTTCGTAGCTGTGCTCATCGAGCATACTGGCGGTAAGTTCCCCTTGTGGCTCACTCCCGACCAGGTGGCTATTCTTCCCATCTCAGAGAAGTTTAACGACTATGCTGAGCAGGTGAAGAAGGAACTCGAGAAGTATGATGTTCGTTGCATTATTGATGATCGCAATGAAAAGATTACTCGTAAGATTCGAGACAACGAGATGAAACATATTCCTTATATGCTCATCGTTGGTGAGAAGGAAATGGCTGAGGGTGCCGTTACTGTGCGTAAGCAGGGTGGTGTCAACGAAGGAACATTGAAGATTGACGAATTCGGTAAGAAAATCGAAGACGAAGTTAACAATATGATTAATAAATGGTAAGTTTTGCCGTAACCTTGCAGAAAAGTTTAAATAAATTTGCTTTTTCGCTCGGTTTGCACTAATTTTGCGCCCGCATTTAACAATGTGGGCGGCAAAATTGCCGTTTTCGAAGTTAGATACAGAAAACTTTAGAATAAAAAACCATTTAAAAGACAGCAGAACAAATCAAATTCATCTGAATGAAAAAAGACAATCTAAAAGGCCAACATCGTATCAATGAACAGATACGAGCCAAAGAAGTCCGTATTGTCGGTGACAACATTGAACCTTCCGTAGTATCTATCCACGAGGCACTGAGATTAGCCGAGGAAAACGAAGCTGACTTAGTGGAGATTTCACCGAACGCCGTTCCGCCTGTTTGCAGAATTATTGATTATTCAAAGTTCTTGTATCAGCTGAAGAAGAAACAAAAAGAGCTCAAGGCTAAGCAAGTTAAGGTCGAGGTTAAGGAAATCCGTTTCGGTCCTCAGACTGACGACCACGATTATAACTTCAAGTTGAAGCATGCAATCGAGTTTCTCAAGGATGGCGATAAGGTAAAGGCTTACGTTTTCTTCAAGGGACGTTCAATTCTCTTTAAGGAACAGGGAGAAGTGCTCTTACTCCGTTTTGCCAATGATTTGGAAGAGTATGGTAAGGTTGATCAGATGCCCGTTCTCGAGGGTAAGCGTATGACAATCTTTATTTCTCCGAAGAAAGCTGGTGCTCCCAAGAAAGAAAAAGCCGAGAAGCCTGCTGCTCCCAAAGGCGAAGCATAATAAAGAAAAAAGCGGATGCGCGCCGGTATAGTACGCACCGTTTATATATTAATAATTAATTAACAATTAACAACATGCCAAAAGTTAAGACTAACTCCGGTTCAAAAAAAAGATTCGCTCTTACCGGAACAGGTAAAATCAAGAGAAAACACGCTTTCCACAGTCACATCTTGACTAAGAAGACTAAGAAGCAGAAGCGCAACCTCGACCACTTCACACTCGTTCA
>JAFZFZ010000097.1 GCA_017557005.1 Bacteroidaceae bacterium
ATGGCAGGTGAAGTAGTGAACTGTACGTATCCGTTATCACCGCTTTGTACGTTCCATGAGCCATTGGCTGTGCTGATGATGAGTCCGTAACTCTCTTCTGCAATAGCAATGCTGTAGACAGTGGGCTCTACAGTGCCGTTGGCATAGATGTAACGACCGCTGGTGCCTGCAGGCTTGCCTGTGTACCAGTTGTAGATGTAATACTCTCCCTCATTCTCGCCGGGACGGAGGAAGAACCAATAGCTGCGGTCGGTCTCATTGGTGAGTTCGTTGGCGCGGAGTGTACCATTGTAGCGGCCTGAGCCTTCGAAGCAGTAAGCATATGTCTCTGTGTCAAGGCACTGGAGGTAGTAGCATGTGACCATAGCGTCGTCCGTAGCAATAGGCAAGCTGAGGGCTTTCTGGTATGCCTTCTTCACCTTGTCGTAAGCATTCTTGAGCACGGTGTAGAGGTCGGCAGGATAGGCATAGCCTTCGCTCATGCCCTTGATAGCGGCATCGTAGGCCTCTTGTAATGCGACTACATAGGTGGGGAGCTGCTCGTCGAGCACGGTGATATCGGCATGGAACTGCAACTCAGGCTCGGTAGCAGCAATCAGTTCTTCGAAGGTACTAGCGACCTTGCCAATGAGCATCTCAAGCTTGGCTTTGATGGTGGCGCTATGGTTGTCAATAGCAAGGGTGATGTTCCACTGTGCATTGGTTGACATCTCCTTGGTGCCTACCACGTTCTTTGATGCATCGCTGGCGATGTATACGTTGGCGTTGTTGCTGTGCTGGATGGCAAACTTACCGCCGTCGACATCGATGAGGTTGAAGGCAATGGCTCCGCTGACGGCTGTAGCCTCGGCCTTGATGCGTCCGCTCTCAGGTGCAACGGAGATATACAGACCCGTTGATACATGCTGTATATAGTACTGGTTCTTTACACCTGTAGGGACAAACGCCCAATGAAACTCAGGGCTCTCAGCGGGGGTGAGTGAGGTGGAAACCTTCAAACCTGCTGTGGCATGGCCTAAGGCTGTGCGCTCCTTGTTTGAGAGAGTGTAGATGCTGCCCTCGTAAAGGGGAATCTTGGCCATCTCATCTGCTGCGAGAGCTGCGAGCTCGGCATCGAGGAGCTGCAGCCATTCTTCGTAGCTGTGTACGGATGTATCCTCATTGTCGATTGCCTTTTGTACCTCGTTGACCAACTCCTGCAAGCTGACGATGCTGATGGGCTTGTAGTAACCCACCTTGGCTCCGTCGGGGTCAGAAGCGTTGAGGGCACTCTTGGCTTGGGTCAATTTCTTCTTAAGAAGATTGAGAGGAATATTCTCTGAAGTTTCGTAAATCTTGGTGCGTGTACCATCGTAACCGACTGCAACGATGTAGGCTGAGATGTCATTGATGTCGCTACCCGTGGGGAAGAGCACCTGAGTGTACGAATGGCTATCGTCGCTGGCAAGACCGTACATGGTGATGCGGAGGATCTCGCCAAGTGCGTTGTAGGTCTCGAAGGCAACAGCATTGCGCACTACATCGTGCATCACCTTTACTCTGCTTCCGCTGAGTGTGCAGCCCTCGCCCAGCTTCTCGGGAGTCTCCAGCGTGAGGTTGTCGCGATAGATGTGGTAGTTATGACCGTTGATGTAGTTGATCTCTTCGGTGTAGGCGGGGTAGCCCTGCTCCTTGACATAATTCTTCAGTTCGGTAATCATGTTATCATCGATGATAATCCATCCGGGACTATAGTCCTCGATGTATGCGCTGATGGGACGCAAGATACCAGCCTTCTCAAAGAAGGGAAGCAAGTCGAGTTTAGTGCTGTCGCAGGCGATTTTTACCCAGTTGACCTGCTTCTTACCGTGTGTATTATAGGTGCTTGAGTAGTTCTCTGTGGTGCGGATGCTCTCGATGACCATGGGGATGATGTCGGGGCATTTGCCGGCCAGTGTACCCCAAAGGTTGAGCTGCCAGAAGGGAACGAGCTTCACGAAGTGGTCGTAGTTACGTGAGGTGGTGGTGACCATGCCGATATACTTACCGTTAGCATCGTAGCCCACTACACTCTTTGTCTCGGGGGTGGCGCCGTGGTAGTCGGGACCATCCTGCAACTGCCAAGAGATGCCTTTGCGAAGGCCTTCCTCGAAATAGGTCTGCATGCGGCCTCCACGAGTGCTTGAGTACTCATCGATACCCGAGTTCTCATCTTCGAGACGCAGGTAGGTAACTTTGCCTGCGGCGTTGCGATGGCCTGTGAAGTGAATCTGTGCCCATGATGCGTAGATATTGTTTGACATTTCACCACAGCCTGACCAGTGGAAACCTTCAGGGATCTGGTTATTATGTCCCCACTCGTGACCTACGCCCCAGAAATCAAACTTTGCAGCATCGGGAGCCATGATGCCGCCCAAGCTGTTGTAATGGCAGTATGAACCCTCGCCACCTGCAGCCATGAAACCATAGTCTGTAGCGAAGAAGAGCTGGCGGTTCTTAGTCTGACGGCCATATCGCTCCAAGCCGAGGATGTCGCGCTCAGCCCACTGCACCTGCTGGTAGAGGGTCAAGGTAGAGTCTACGTTGGTGGGGCAATGCTTGAGCCATGCTGATACGGGGTAGGCCAACTGTGCATGCTTAGAGCGGGTGATGATGATGCTGTGATCGCTGGATGAGCGTCCTTTGAGCAACTCTACCCAGTCGGCATTTGTCATCGTCTCTTGATCCCAGTATCCCTGTACGGGTGCATTGACGAAGTGCACCTTTACGTTGGGTGCATTCTCAAAGTTGTCGGTAAAATAGTCTACAAAGACATTACCCTCAGAGGTGGCGGTGATGTAGTTGACACCATTGCGCAATGAGTAGCTGCTTGAACTCTCGTTCAAATACCAGTTCTTAATCAAAAGTTTTACGGGATCATTCTCAATGCCATCCACAACCACTACACATGACTGGCCATTCTTCAAGTAGATACCTGTGGGGTTCTCATACTTGTTGTATTGGTTCTTGGTGCCTATTCTTTTCTGCAAGGTAGCCAAGGTCATGTAGGGTTCGTACTCACCTACGCGGAACTTCTTGTAGGCAGCAGCATCGGTGAGCAAATTATCAACCAACTGCTTTACGTCAGCATCCTCGATACCTTCGCTGCTAGTAATCTCGGGTTTGAGTTCGGCACACAACTTGTCAGTGAAATAGGGGGCAAAAGCCTCCTGCTTGCTGTTGTCGTAGGTGTAGGCTGTGATCTCTGAGGCAGAAGCGAATCCGTTGGCACCACTCTGAATGGTGAAACGTATTTTTCCGCATGTCACACCGAGAATAAAGTCATAAGAGGAACCGCTTCCGTTCAATGAGAACAGTCCAACGTTTGTGTAATCATTGCCTGTTGTGGTGGGGCAATAAGCTACATATACTTGATCCCAGTTACCATTACTGTTGCCATCCTGACGAGGGATGTAACGTACGTAGTCAACAAGGCTCGGTTCCTTGAGGGTTACGGTAAATGTCACAGGGAAGGTGGTGGGAGTAGCTCCCCATGAACTGTGCCAAATGGTATTTGTGCTACCATCGATAGCGCGGTCAGCTCCTTCTCCTGACTGATAACTACTTGCAGTGGCGCTGGATAGTGCCACTACTTTGTCTTGTGCAGTAGCTCCAAGTGCAAGCATTAGAGATGCAAATAATAAGAATACTGTTTTCTTCATACGTTTTTTATCGTGGATAAAATATAAATATCAAGTGTGTATAGTTGGCAACAAGGTCTCTTCCCGTCACTTCACGATGACCTTACGACCATTGACAATGTAGATGCCTGCCGAGGGGTTCTCTACGGGGCGACCCAAGAGGTCGTAGTAGATGCCAGTGGTAGTGGGCGCTACACTGTTGATGCCGGTGGTATCGAACTTGCCAATGGGGATGAGGTTCCACATGGCGGGTGAAGTAGTGAACTGTACGTATCCGTTATCACCGCTTTGTACGTTCCATGAGCCATTGGCTGTGCTGATGATGAGTCCGTAACTCTCTTCTGCAATAGCAATGTTATAGGCAGTGGGCTCTACAGTGCCGTTAGCATAGATGTAACGACCGCTGGTGCCTGCAGGCTTACCTGTGTACCAGTTGTAGATGTAATACTCTCCCTCATTCTCACCGGGACGGAGGAAGAACCAATAGCTGCGGTCGGTCTCATTGGTGAGTTCGTTGGCGCGGAGTGTACCATTATAGCGGCCTGAGCCTTCGAAGCAGTAAGCATATGTCTCCGTATCAAGGCATTGGAGATGGTAGCATGTAACTGTTGCATCATTGGTGGCTACGGGCAAAGTGAGGGCCTTTTGGTAAGCCTTCTTCACGGTCTCGTGTGCGCTCTTAAGTGCTGTGAAGAGGTCGCTAAGGAAAGGATAACCTTCGCTCATGCCCTTAACGGCGGCATCATAAGCCTCTTGCAATGCGGCTACATAGGTGGGGAGCTGCTCGTCGAGCACGGTGATATCGGCATGGAACTGCAGCTCAGGATCGGTAGCAGCAATCAGTTCTTCGAAGGTGTTTGAAACTTGTCCAATCAACATCTCGAGTTTGCTCTTTATCGCTTCGCTGTGGTTGTCAACAACAAGTGTGATGGCCCATTGTGAGGAGGCGCTTGTCTTATCTTTTGAAGCAATAACATTCTTTGAGGCATCGCAAGCAAGATGTATATTGGCATTATTACTGTGCTGAAGTGCAAATTTACCTCCGTCTACTTCGATGAGGCTGAATGCGATGGCTCCACTAGTTGTGGTAACCTCGGCCTTGATACGTCCGCCCTCGGGGGCTGTAGATACATACATGCCAGTTGAGATATGTTGCAAGTAGTAGAGTCCCTTTTTGCCTGCGGGGACAAACAACCAATGCAACTCAGGGTTCTCGGCGGGAGCGAGTGAGGTAGAAACCTTCAAACCTGCAGAGGTACGTCCGAGAGCTGTTCTGTTATAGTTCTTATTGAGCAAGGCGTAATGGCTCTCTTCATAAATGGGCACCTTGGCCTCATCGTTTGCTTCAAGTGCTGCCACAGTCTTGTCGAGGAGCTGTGACCATTCTCCAAAGGTGTGCTCTGATGCATCTTTATTATTGTATGCGGCTTGAGCTGCATCAACCAATGCTTGCAGTTCGGCAAGGTAGGGCGCTTTGTAGTAACCTACGAGTGTGCCAGTGTTGTCAACAAGTCCTAAGGCAGCATTGGCAGTGCTAAGTGATTTCTTCAGAACCTCCAACTGTTCTTTCTCGTCGCCGCCTTCGGCTTTGGTGAGTAGGGCAACCTCGCCCTCAACAGCTGCCACAACTACGACTGTAGCTTCGCCAGCCTCAACCATTGCCTTCACATCCTCGGTGATAGTGAAACTCTTGTGGTTAGAGAATGCCAATATCTCACCATCCTTCTTGTAGATAGCAAATCCGAGTGCGCCGTCGCCATCACCCTCGACTTTAATCTTGAGGTCGGTGAGTGTGTATAGGTACTTGCCTGTGAGTGAGTCGGTAGACATGAAGTCTACATAGCAACCGACTTCAGCATTGGTAGTACCACTGCTTTCGCCATCCCAGAATGAACGACGAGTAGTACCGTCGTGACCATAGGTGGCATCAGGAGTGCAGTCGTTGATAAACAAAGGCTTGTTATTGATGGGGTATCCCTTAGCCTTTACAGAGGCAATTGCAGCATCGATGTCGGCCTGTGACTGAGTATACTCAGAGTTTGAATAGTCGCCAACAAGGCGATTGCTCATGACGCGGAAGAATCCGTAGGCGCGGAAGAACTCGGTTAGGTCTTCTTGGGCAGCATCGCAACAATGCTGATAGAATCGCAGGATAGAGGTCTTACCTGACTGGTAATAGCCACCGCTCAGACGGTTATTGCGTAGAATTTCGAACAGACGGGGGTAGAACTGTGTATTGTTGCCTGCACGGTGGTAGTAGAGCCACAAGCGATAGTACATCTGGGTGAGTGCCCAAATGTTATTGTTGAAGAAGTCGCCTTCGGCCTTGAATACATCATAAACGTGAGCAAGGTTACCTTCCGTAGCGTTTACACGTGATGTACCAAATCCCATATACCATACAGCAATGTTAGAGAAGAGGTTGTTGGTCACCTCGGTAAGACCGTTGACAGTGAAGATTCCCTGGTGCTGGTGACCAATCTCGTGAGCGGGACCCCAAGTAGGACCTGCTTCGGTGGCAATCTGTGTGAGAATGCTGGGTGTGGTGTTGCGGTGATATCCACAGTGATCCCAAGTACCATACATATATGAGTTGCCACCTACGCCAAAGGCAAGGCCGTGGTGGTTGTAGTATTCGCCATAGTCGAGGCCTTTACAGAATTCGGCATAACCTTCGTAATTGTAGATCTCGCCTTTCTCTTTCCATTCAGCATCGTAGCGGGGATAGAGCAGGTTCATGGAATCTACCGTCTCCTTGCTTACCACACCGAGTGTCATGAGCTCCGAGAGCATGATGCGGTCCCAAGCCTCTACGATAGCGTTGATGCGCTGGTTCTCGGGCAAACTTGAGGGCAACTCTTCGGGGAAGAGTTTAGCCAAACCACGGTCAGTAGAACCATCCTCAGTCACATCGTTCAGGTTGAACTGCAGCACTTGATGGCGACCCAAAATGGTGATGTTTTCCAAGTTGGCACGCTCCTCGTAGTACATCCAATCAGTGTCGGTGTCTGCGGTATAAAGGGCATCACCATGAGCATTATAGTAGCTGTTGATGTAGCCTCCCTCGATGTGTATCTTCAGGTCATCGAACTCACTCAACTTGTGGGTAAATTTATGGTTTGTTTTGTCGTAAGTATGAATCAGATAGTTGATATAAAAGGCACTTCCATCGGATGTGACGGGGATTATGTTCAGACCGCTCTGTAGGCGCACACCGTTAGAATAGCCACCATTGTAGTTGGGCATCTTTGAGTGCCCCTCAATATGAGTAGCCCACAACTCGGCACCCTCCTTGATCTCTCCCTCAACGAAGATGAACATGAAGTCGAGGTTGTTGGCGTAGAGACCTGTGGGGTTGTCCATGTTGGTGTGGGCATTGTAGCCAAACCATTCGGTAATCTCACCGGCAATACTATAAGGCTCTACCAATTGTACGCGGAACTTCTTGGCATAGTCACCATCCCAACCAGGCTTGTTGGCCTTTTCGTTAGGCTCGGCCCAACTGTCGTTCTTTACTTTAAGTGCCATTTCCACAAGTACTTCGGGCAATCCCTCTGCGGTCAGCTCATCACGCAAGCGCTCATCATCCATAGTGGCATATTCAGCCTTGAGCACGGTGCATGCTGCATCCTGGAAATACTTGGCAAGTGCAGTCTCAAACGCCTGTCTGTTTGATGTAAGATAAGCATATTTCTCCTCAAACTCTTTTGTCTTGGCTACATATTCTGCATATTCGGCCTGTGCACGTTGTAAGGCCTCCTCTGAAACCTCTACAGAAACAAACTTCCACTCTGAAGCGGCCTTGTCGTTTTCGGTGCCCCAGCGAACGACTCTACTATCCATGCCCTTACTATGCAAGCCCGTACTACCAAGTGTGGGGTCCCAGATGTTGTAGGCATTGGCGCCTTTGTTTAGGTTAGCTACAATGTTGAAGCCTTTTGGGGTAGCATCGGTCCAATAGGGTTGCTCTGTAATGTTGTTTCCTGTCTGGATATATCTACCGGTATAAGCATTCTGAATAGTGTAGTAGTTACCCGATTTCTTGAGGAGCCACAACTGATCAAAATCCGAATTGTTACCAATCCGAGAGGTATACAATGTGTTGCTAACATAAAACTCTGTCAATGCAGCATTGTACTCTACATTGATGATACGGAACAGACCCTCGGATGGAGCAACGTATTGAGCACGAAGTCCACATATGCTAAGAGCCAATAAAACAAACAGGTAAAGTTTCTTTTTCATACGTTTTATCATGGATAAAATGGTTAATAAACATAATTATGCATATTCGGGTACAAAGTTAAGACTTTTTCATAAAACACATGGTACTTTGCCTATGGTTTTTGTGTTAAATCTGTCTCGTATCCTTTATGATGCAGAGGTTCTTGTGAAAAAATAAAAGGCGGGTTTCTCCGCCTTTTACATGGTTGTTATGTTTTTATTGAACCATTACTTTTTGTCCGTTAAGGATATAGATGCCATTCTTGGGGTTCTCGACACGACGCCCGAATAGATCATAAAAGACTTTAGGCGTTGATGCCTCTTCAGCATGTCCAATAGATGTGGGGTCGTTGATGGCGATGGTACCCGTAGCAGTAGCATTGCTGTTGACTTGATTTCCTGAGAGTTTGATAGTATATTTGGCATTTCCTGCTTTGGTAGGTGTACCATGTAATATAATGGTTTGGTTCTCTCTGTCAATGATGTGTTTCAGTCCATAGCTTGTAACACCCAAGCAAAGGGCATTGGTCGCATTGGTGTAATGATATATGATGGGTTGGATAGAGTCGCCCAGTTCGATGGTTTGGTCAACCGGTCCCGACGCTTCATCCAAGGTGAGGGTAGAGATGAAAACATCGGGCAGATAGTAGCCGATATGAGGCGGCTGGTTATAAGCGACGTTTTGCCAAGCAACACCCATGCGGTAGGTATGATCGTGCATAAGGGTAGGTACACGGAACGTTGTAGGGAGATTTGTAGTGAATACGTTCAAGGTCTTGCTGTCATTGCTACACCATAGGATAATCTCTTCGCGCCAATCTCCAAAAAGATCAGCTTGCAGATTGGGGGTAGACTTGCTTCCGTTGCAAGTGCTTGAAGCATTGTAATCATATGGATTCTTGCCATTGATGTAGATGCGTGTGGTACCGGTGCCGTCCCAATTGTCGATTTTTCCTCCATCGAATAGTTCTTCTTGCAGGTCGCCGTCCCAAAATATGCGGAAGTTCATAGAGGTGGTGCCGGTGCTGGCAACCTTTCCGGTAACAGCGCTACGTTGTTGCTTGTCGTTGGATGAACTGAAGTATGAGCCACGATCCGTGCTTGAGAGTTGTGCGGCAATACCACGTCCGTTGTCGCTCGAGCCCGAGGCTTTGAAGAGGATCTCTCCTGTTCCTGCATCATGTAAATCCCATCCATAGGGTGATCCCTCATGTATCTGGAATAACTCTAATCCTGGATGGTCGGGGTTATGATCTGCCAAGTGCATGGCATCGCCATGTCCAAAGCCTGTAGAGTAAAGCAGGGTGCCGTCATTGTCGAGTGCCGCTGCACCCCATATCACTTCATCGCATCCGTCTCCATCGACATCACCAATGGAGAGGTTGTGATTTCCATTACCATACATCGTGCGGCTTCCATCGCTCTTCCCAGTGGGCGCTCCTGGGGTATATGCTTTGGTGTTGCCCTCGGAGTCAGTCACTTTGTATTGGGTGGTGCTATGTGATGAATGATACCATTTGTCGGAGAGTTGTGTGCCGTCGAATCCTACGGCCCAAATATAAGCATAGGTGTAGTAGCCACGCGAGAAGATGCCGTAAGCATTCTTGTCAATGCCGTCAAGGTGGGCCACCGCTGCGAGATAGCGCTCTCCGCGGTTGCCATAGCTTGCTTTGTCTGTCTTGCCGCTGCGGTCGTCCCAATTGAATGTACCGGTACTCTCGGTGCCTATTGTTGTGGCATTGCGGTTGGGCTTATAGAATACAGTGTGGATAGCCCGTCCGGTGAGTCCCTCAAATACGGTGAGGAATTCATATCCTCCATCAATTCGTCCATCGCTATTGCGCCAGTTCTTGCTATTGTTGCAAGATTGTATTTTGCTATCGGTAGCAGCTTCGCTTACATATTTTCCTAATCCATCTTTGCTACCAGGAGCTGTCTTACACATCATTTCTGCTCGGCCATCTCCATCGAAATCGTAGACCATAAATTGGGTATAGTGTGCTCCTGCACGAATGTTTACGCCTAAATCGATACGCCAAAGCTTTTCGGGCGTAGCCTCAGCACCTCCTGCGGTCCAATCAACCTTGTAGCAGTCGAGAAACACGTTGCTTGTGACACCTCCCTGCGAATTGTCTTTCGCGTTCGAGGGGTACCATTTGACGATAATTTCGTATTCGCCGTCTCCATCAACATCGCCCGTAGAACAATCGCTGGGTGTATAGGTACATCCGCTGGCAGTTGGGAGGTCAAGGTGTAGCTGGTAGAAATAATCACTCCACGGCGTGATTGCTTCTGTGGTATCAACAGCTTCCCCGTTGACCTTAGTTACCACCTGGTATGTGTGATTGCTTGTTCCGGTTGCATCGGCATAGCATGTGGTCGTGCTAATGTCTGCAGCAATGGTATTTCCATTACGTAGAAGATCAAAGGTGGTTGATTTAGTGTCGGTGGCTAAAAAGCGCCAACTGACAAGCATGCCCTTACTTTGTCCAGGTATGGCTGTTACGCCACGTCCCAAGTTTTCAAGTTGGGCGTCAGGTAAAGATTGAGCTCTCATTGGCAAGGTGATACCCAAGAGAAAGAGGGCAAAAAGAATGTGTCTCATTGTATTTAGGAATATGTATAAGTTATGATACCAATATAAATGATGGGTAAAAGTATAAAAAGGAAATGATATGGGCAAATCTTACAGGATTTTTGTGCGAACTATTTGTAAACGTGTAAAAAATGAGTACATTTGTGCTAATATAATTCAAATGCAATATAGGTAATACTATGAAGAAAAGTTTAATTTTAATGGCTGTTTTGTTGGCGCAATCATTGGCCGTGTCAGCTCAGCAGATAAATGAGACGAAGTATGGCTTACGTGTTGATGCAGCCGGTGATAATCCCACGACAGAACTGACGGTGTATGCACCTAATATTATCCGCGTCACCAAATATGCGGATGGCTTGGATGAGATGCCTGCAAAGCAGAGTTTCTCAGTGGTTCTCGCTCCTGGTGAGAAAAGTGGAAAATGGGCCGTAGAGGGTACGACTTTAAGTACTGCATATATGACGGTTACGGTGGATGAGGCTACAGGAGAGGTGCGCTTTACCGATAAACAGGGCCGTACATTGCTTGCCGAGAGTGCGACGGGTGTAGTAACACCTATCACAACGGGTGTAGACAAGGGTGCTTACCGTATCGCCCAATCGTGGAAGCTGGATGCCGACGAGGCTATCTTCGGTCTTGGTCAGCGTCGTAGTCCTAAGCTTAATCAGCGTGGCGAGGAGGTAGACATCTGGAATCACAATGCAAATATTACAATTCCCTATTTCACTTCGGATAAAGGGTATGGCTTGTATTGGGATAATGCGGGTCGCAGCCGTTTCGAAGATACACGATCGCATACTATGTTTACTTCGGAGGTAGCGCAGGGGGTTGATTATTATTTCCTCTATGAGGATGGCACGCAGGATGGTGTTATTGCCTCGATCCGCCAACTTACGGGTCAAGCAACGATGTTCCCCCTTTGGACCATGGGTTATTGGCAGTGCCGCGAGCGTTACAAGACAAGTGATGAGCTCTGCGATGTGCTGGATAAATATCGCGAATTAGAGGTGCCTCTCGATGGTATCGTGCAGGACTGGCAGTATTGGGGATGCGACTCAAACTGGAACGCTATGGAATTTATGAATCCTTACTATATCAATAAGGTAGGTGATGAACAATGGGCCAAATATCTTCCCGATGACCTGCGTCCCTTGGCAAAGGAGTATGTAGAGAAGGGCTTGGAACCGCGTATCAAGTCGCCGCAGGAGATGATCGACTATGTGCATAAGAACAATGCGCATCTGATGATTTCCATTTGGGCTAATTTCGGTCCTTGGACTCCGCAGTTTAAGGAACTCGAGGCAATCGGTGCGCTTTACCCCTTCGAAACATGGCCGCGCAATCGGGGTGTAAGGCCTTATGATCCCTTCAATGAAGAGGCACGTGCAATCTATTGGAAATACTTGAGTAAGCTCTATGGTATGGATATCGATGCTTGGTGGTCCGACTCTACGGAACCCGACCATTTTGAACGTCCTGGTGATGAGGATCATATGACGGCTGCAGGAAGTTGGCGTAGTGTAAAGAATGCATTCCCCTTGATGACAAACAAAGGAATATACGAAAGCCTACGTCAGCAGAAGGGCAATACCAAGCGTGCTTTCCAAATGACACGTAGCGCCTCGTTTGGTATCCAGCGCTATGGCACATTGAGCTGGAGTGGTGATATCAATTCAAACTGGGAGACCTTCAAGAATCAGATCCCTTCAGGGCTCAATTATGTATTGTGTGGTATCCCCTACTGGAATACAGACCTTGGAGGATTCTTCCGTTGGGATGACAACAACAACCCTCGCAGTCCGCATGCTCAAGAGTTGCAGGTACGTTGGATTCAGTGGAGTTGTTTTATGCCGCTCATGCGTAATCACTGTTCATCACCTATGGTAAATGAGATTTTCCGTTTCGGCGAACCTGGACATTGGGCCTTCGATGTACAGAAGCAGTATATCGAACTTCGCTACCGTCTCATGCCTTATATTTATAGTAATTGTGGCGATGTTGTACAGCGCAGCGGATCAATGATGCGTGCGCTTGTAATGGACTTCCCTCACGACAAGCGTGCGATTAGACTTACCGATGAGTATCTCTTCGGTCGTAACCTCTTGGTGAAACCAATCACTGACCCTCTCTATACATATAAAGATAGCCGTAACAATGGTTACACCATCTATCCGGAGGTGGAACGTGCAGCAGCTCCCGTGAAGGTGTATTTACCTGCAGGAGCCGACTGGTGGGACTTTTGGAGTAATGAGTTCCATGCTGGCGGGCAGACCATCCAACGTCTTGCTCCTATAGATATTATGCCTGTATTTGTTAAGGCTGGTAGCATTATTCCCTTTGGCCCGGCAGTGCAGTATACCAGCGAGAAACCTTGGGACAATCTGGAAATTCGTGTATACCCTGGAGCAGAGGGATACTTTACACTCTATGAGGATGAGGGCGACAACTACAACTATGAGAAGGGTGCATTCACTGAGATTCCCTTCCATTGGGACGAGGCACATGGAACGCTTATCATTGGTGCTCGCCAAGGTAAATACAAGGGGATGCTCAAGGAGCGTAACTTCCGTATCCATCTTGTAAGTAAGGATTCTCCCGCAGGTGACCATGACGCGGCAGAAACGATCAATATTCACTATACAGGCAAGGAGGTGAGTGTTAAACTCTGTGAAGGTTCTGTGCCTGATGGAATGGAGGATGTTACCCGTTACATCGTAAATCATAGCTTTGAGGCCGATGCTAAGGCTGGCAATAAGTTCGTGCCCCAAGGATGGTCTGTAGATAGCCCCACTGCATGGTGGGGAATCAATCGCGGTCAAGGCGGCGGTGATCCTGAAGCTACCCATGGCAGCTATATCTTTGGCGTATGGGACAAGTCAAACGAGGTACAGGCAAAGATCTGCCAAACGATAAGCAATTTGCCAAAAGGCAATTATCGCCTCTGTGTAGATATGCATGCATCAAATAGCCATAGCGCTACTCGTGTGGGCAATCAGCGACTCTTTGTGAACGATGATGTTGTCTATTTCCGCGATCAAGTGAGCAAGCCTGGTGTAGGCGATAGCTATCCTATGCAGACCCTTACGCTCGACTTTGTTCAGAAGAGCGACAGTGCGCCTATAACCGTTGGTGTCGCAACTGATGGGGCTCCGGCTGAGACTTGGTTTAAGATTGACAACTTCCGTCTCTATCGAGCAGTCGAATAGTGCTTCTTCTCTATAATAAGATCACGCCAAGGTACCCCTTGGCGTGATTTGTTTTATTCTTTAGCCTGTATCTCAAAAGTGCTTGCAGGAAGCGATTCGGCATTTACCAGATTGGCTCTTGTAAAGGGCTGCCATCCATATCGGGCACGAGTGGGACGCTTTACCGATTTACTTTGCAGCCATATGGTGTTTCCTTTTATTTCTACTTTGTCGGCGGGATAATAGAAACCATATTCATCGGCAATCTCGAAGGTCTTGAGCGATGCTCCATCTGCGGAATGCATCTTTTCTGCGTGGTCAAAGGTGAGCACGATGCTCTTGCCTCTATTCTCTGCACTGCGAATCGTGGGACCTGAAGGTATCAGATGAGTGTAGCCGTAGTTGTGATGCAATGCTATACGGCACAAACGCTCTCCGATGGGACGCTTATCGCGTGGGTGCACATCAAGTGAGTCTCCTTTGTCGCTCGATACCGCCATTTCGCAATGAGGGATTTGCATGGCCAACTGACGCTGCACATCGCGGAAATGAGGCCATGAGGGGCGATTGATGCTGGAGAGCTGTACGAAATGGAATGGCAGTGCAGCATCGTTCCAGGTCTTACGCCAACTGTCAATAAGGGCAGGGAACTCAGAGGCAAAAAGCTCAACATTGTGTGCATTGGACTCGCCTTGGTACCATATAAAACCTCGTAATGGAAAACCTGCAAGTGGTGCAATACCAGCCTCGTACAGGTAACATGGTTCATAAGGATGTCGCTGTAGGGGGTTGGTGCTGAGTTTTATGTTCTGCGCTCCGCGACTACGCACCCAAGGCTGTATGCGATCATTGTTGCGCCAATCGGTGAGGATGTCTACCAATTCAGGATGATGTTCAAGGGTGTGTCGGTCGATGAACGACTCAATGGGCGCTCCGCCTACAGCATTGCTGATGATTCCTACGGGGACGTCCAGCGAGTCGGCCAGCATAGAGCCGAAATGGTATGCAATGGCCGAGAATTGTGGGGCATTATCGGCTGTGAGTGCTTGCCATTGAGTGGGTATGTAGTAGTCAAGACGATTGAGTCGTTCGAGCGATGTGCTATCCCAGCTGATGGCATCGGTGTATACTCGTGGGCGCATGTCGTAGATGCGCAAATCCTCTTTTGTGAGCGCTTCGGCGATATTCTCTTTTGCATTGGTGGCTTGGCGTAGCATAAACACCATGTTCGACTGCCCTGAGCAGAGCCATACCTCGCCAACAAGGATATTCGAACGCATTATTGTGGTGTCTCCATCCGTCACTGTGAGCGAGATGGGCTCACGCGTAGCCTTGCGTGGCTTGAAGGTGAGTTGCCATGTCCCGTCTGATGCCGTAGTAGTGCGCTGTTTCTCTTTGCCGAGTTGGGCTGCAATCTTACTGCCTGCATTGGCTTTTCCTTGGAGTACGAACGGTTTGTCGCGTTGTATTACCATATGGTCGCTGTATATAGCAGGGAGGCTCAGACCACCATAGTCTCCTGTCATGGCCGAATATACAGTTTGCGCCAATATCTCAGCACCTTCAGCATTCGGGTGTAGTGCATCAGCAAAGAGGTCGGGCCGATGATAGAGCGGTTTGTGCAGGTCGATGAGGTGTGCGCCTGACAGATGGGCGACCTCTTCAATAGCCTCCTGTATCTGCGCATGCCAGTCTCGTGTGCCAGACTTGAATCGACGATGCCCATGGAATATGGGGGTCATGCGGCATATCCACACCTCTACCTTAGGGTTAACAGCGCGGAGGGTGTCAATGAGAGCTAAATAGTCGGGGATAAATTCGTCTCGATAGTTGGGCCAGTTGCGCGGGTCGGTGTCGTTGAGCCCAAGATGTATGATGGCTTTATCAGGAGCAAAAGCCAGAGCATCGTGAAATGCTTGCTGTTGGGTGTATGGGCGATGTCCGTGATTCAAGAGTGTGGCACCCGAGTGACCGAAGTTGCGTACCTCGTAGCTGTCGCCCAGCATTTTGCCTAACTGTGTAGGATACGATGTTGCTGCCGGGTTTCGGTGCCCATAGCCATAAGTAACACTATTGCCCATACAAGCAACTCGTATGGGCTGTGCCGATAACATGCAGATACTCATCAAGAGCATCTCCAAGAAGAGAAAATGTCGTTTCATGATATGTGTCAATGCTTAGGGGTGAATCCTCTAAGTATGTGTAGTCTCGGTAGTCGTATGCTATGTGCGGGGGTTATCGCCCTTGCTGTATGTTTTTCAGCAGCTCGCGTTGGAAGCGGTCCTCGGCCATTTGTACACGCATCAACTTCTTTGCGGGTAGTATCTCCTTGAATTTTGCGAGATATTCTTTTTCAAGAGTGGCACACTCGATTTTGACATCGGCCAAAGCTTCAATCATCTCGTTGTACTCCTCTTCAGTGCGCTCATCGGGATGTACGGCACGCGCTTTCTTCCATACGCCTCTGTTAATCTCGTGCTTCTTGCTTTGCAACTCAAAGTAGAGTGGAAAGAAGGCGGCGCTCTCCTTGTCGGTAAGCTCAGCTTGTTGGGTGATGAATTCCTTCTGTTTGGTCTGGAACTCCTCAGGGGTCATGTGTGGGCGACGTGTGTTGTTACCCTGGGCTTGTGCTGTCATCGTGAGGATGATGGCGCTGAATGCTACTAAAAGAAATCGTTTCATGATATTAGTTGTTGTCGTTGTTGGTTAGATATGAGTATAAAACGTATTCGTCATAGAGTGATGTTGCCATAAACATATCAGCCTCGTCAGTAAATATCATCTCAGAATTGGCCATTTGATTCGTGGCGAGCTTTGTCTCCTGCACATACATGAGACCTTGGATTACGAATACAGTGCTTATAAACATGGCTGCCATGTATAACCATGGCTTGATGCGAGTGAATAGGGTCACCTGGCAAGGCTGGGTAGCTGCATGCTCAGGCTCGGACAAACTATTCATCAGCTGCTCGTGGAAATGCTCGAAATATCCCTCGGGGGTTTTGAAGGGGTTTTCCTTTCCGAATCGTGCCATCAATTCTTTATCATCTTTCATAAACTGATCGTATAATTGTATATCTATGACTATGCTGTAAATAAATGGTTTAAATATCGTCGTCAAAAAATGAACTTATCTTTTTTACCGCTAAGTGATATGATGCTTTCAGGGCTCCTATGCTGGTGCCGAGAATGCTGGACATCTCCTCATACTTCATGTCATCATAGTATTTCATGTTGAATACCATGCGTTGCTTGGGAGGCAGTGTTTGAATAGCCTCTTGTAGGCGGGTCTGCAATGAGTCACCATCAAAGTATGGGTCAGCCTCAAGCTGTGTCGCACATGACTCCGGCTCCTCCATCACCACGGTGTTGTTGCGATTCAGGAAGGTGATAGTTTCGTTTGTGGCTATTCGGTATAGCCATGTGAGCACCTTGGAGTTGCCGAGGAAGCCGTCGATACCTGTCCATGCCTTGATGAAGGTGTTTTGTAGCAGGTCGTTGGCGTCGTCATGGTTTAGTACCATACGACGAATGTGCCAATACAGCGGTTCGCTGTAGGCCTTCACTACATCTGAGAATGCTGCACGGCGTGTCGCATGGTCACGCAGGCGCTCGATGAGTATGTCTTCGTCGAAGGGTAATGCCACTGGTGGTTGTCGTGTTATTTGGTGTTTGATGCAAATTTACATCATTTCTTTCTTAGACGCAAAAAAAGACTTATAGTTTAAACATCTTTTCTTCTTCGGCCAACAATGTGTTGGGGAATATGGTACGTGCCTCGTCGAGCAATATCTTCTCGTCGGTATAGCGCGCAGAAAAGTGTCCGATGAGCAATTGCTTGGCTCCGCTCAAACGTGCCATCTCGGCCGCTTGGCGTGCAGTGGTGTGGCAGGTCTGCTTTGCGCGTGCAGCCTCGCTCTCAGCAAAGGTGGCTTCATGGAATAGGAGGTCGGCCCCTTTGATGTATTGCACGTTATTGGGGTTGAATGCAGTGTCACTGCAGTATGCATATTTGCGTGGTGAAGCTGCAGGCGTAGTGAGTCGGCTGTTGGGTATCACCTTTCCTTCGGGCGTCACGTAGTCTTCACCGCTCTTGATGCGGTTGAGGTGGCTGATGGGTACCTCGTAAAAGTCGATCATCTCCCGATTGATATGTGCAGCTGTAGGTTTCTCCTCAAATACAAATCCGCAGCACGGCACGCGGTGACTCAGGGGGAAGGCGCGCACGCTGAGCGAACGGTCTTCGTAGATAACGTCAGTGCAGCCATGGGGGAAAGGATGGAATTCCACCTTGAAGGTCAGTCCCTCGCAGAAGTAGTCGAGTTGAGGCTGTAGGAGTCGCTCCAGTTCGGGGAATGCATGGATGTGCAGCGTAGCAGTACGTCCGAGCAGGCCGAAGGTTGAGATGAGTCCAATAAGACCGAAGCAGTGGTCGCCATGCAGGTGCGATATGAAGATGTGTCCCAAACGAGAGAAACTGAGTCGAGAGCGTCGGTATTGCATTTGTGTGCCTTCGCCGCAGTCAATCATATAGAGTTTGTCTCGCAGGTTGATGATCTGTGAGGTGGCATTGTGGCGTGTGGTAGGCAATGCAGAGCCGCAGCCTAGGATGTGTACTTCAAATTTTTCCATTGGAAAAGAGATACGTGTTCTTATTAAAAGTAAAGGCCGACGTGAGTCGGCCTTTACGGAAGTTATAGAAGTTTGTCAGTGACTCTTGGTCCTATGATTACTTCTTGCCTTCGAGTTGCTCCTTCAATGCAGCGAGTGCATCGATGTCGCCAAGGGTAGTAGCAGCAGCCTTGTTCTCGATAGCGGGAGCAGTCTCTTCCTTCTTAGCGCTCTTCTTAGCAGCTGCAGCTGCCTTCTTCTCAGCGCGCTCAGCAGCCTTAGCTACATCTTCGAAGATGCGGCTGTGAGAGAGGATGATACGCTTAGCCTCCTTGTTGAACTCGATTACCTTGAACTCGAGCTTCTCGTCAGCCTGAGCCTGTGAGCCATCTTCCTTAACGAGGTGCTTGGGAGTAGCGAAACCTTCAACACCGTAGGGGAGAGATACTACAGCACCCTTGTCGAGCATTTCGATGATAGTACCCTCGTGGATTGAGTCAACCTTGAAGATTGTCTCGAATACATCCCAGGGGTTCTCCTCGAGCTGCTTGTGACCGAGGCTGAGACGACGGTTCTCTGCGTCGATCTCGAGTACCTGAACGTCGAGCTGAGCACCGATCTGTGTAAACTCAGAAGGATGCTTGATCTTCTTTGTCCATGAGAGGTCGCTTACGTGGATGAGACCATCTACGCCCTCCTCGATCTCTACGAAGATACCGAAGTTGGTGAAGTTGCGAACCTTAGCAGAGTGCTTAGAACCTACGGGGTACTTGGTGTCGATACCAGCCCAGGGATCAGCCTTGAGCTGCTTGATGCCGAGTGACATCTTACGCTCGTCGCGGTCGAGTGTGAGGATAACTGCCTCTACCTCGTCGCCTACGTTCATGAAGTCCTGAGCAGAACGGAGGTGCTGGCTCCAAGACATCTCTGATACGTGGATCAAGCCCTCAACGCCGGGAGCGATCTCGATGAATGCACCGTAGTCAGCCATAACAACAACCTTACCCTTAACCTTGTCACCAACAGCGAGGTTAGCGTCAAGAGCATCCCAAGGATGGGGAGTGAGCTGCTTCAAGCCGAGAGCGATACGCTTCTTCTCATCATCGAAGTCGAGGATAACAACGTTGATCTTCTGGTCGAGCTCAACGATCTCCTTCGGATCGCTTACGCGGCCCCAAGAGAGGTCTGTGATGTGGATAAGACCGTCAACACCACC
>JAFZFZ010000098.1 GCA_017557005.1 Bacteroidaceae bacterium
CCCGACAAACACCTGCTCGACCGCCTTGCCGATGTGAAGTTCCAGGTCGAGGGTAAGGTGCGCCAACCTCTCGCAGCTCCCGAGCTGGCCGATGCGCTATACGAGTACTTTGAGACACACGATGACATCTGTGTACGTGAGTTTGCCCGCATCAGCAACTATGCCCCCAGTACCTCGTATGCCAAGCTCAACGACTATGTAGCGCATGGCGAGATGGAGCGCGTGCCCCGCATCAAGGGTTGCTTTCGCCCCACACCGGGCCACTTCGGACGCGAGGAATAGGATTAAAAACAGATATCCGAAAGCATTTGTATACTTTGAATGCTTTATCTCGCTGAATACCACACAATGTAGCTCGGAAAATTGTACACAAATTGTACACATTATTTACACAAATGGAGTGCAATCATATTACCAATTTCTCCACCCTCGATGCCATCTGCAGGCTCTCTCGACTGCCAGGTGCATCCCTTATTTTATTTGAAAAAAAGATGTTATAATTCCGAACGATTGACGATGTTGCGTGTATGCAATTGTGAAAAGACGCGTTTTTATAGCAAACAAAATTAAAAACTCAAATACAAATCATAAGATGAAGACAAGACACGCATTCGCCCTTTGCCTCATGGCAATGATAGGGCTGGCATCGATAACAGACTCAGCACAAGCGCAAACTGAAAAGGCTGTTCCCCAAAAGGTAGAGACACCTGTGAAAGTACACCACAGTGCCGAGTGGTATAAGACGCAAGAGCGCTTGTGGAAAGCCGAAATAGACAAGAACCCGAAGAACGAGGAGGCATGGAAGAATTACTACCATGCTGTGCGCTATAAAGGGTGGTACGAGGATATTCCCGATGAAGCGGCAGTGCTTACTTCTATAATTGAGGATATGGGTAAAGCCATTCCCGAGACCTATACATTGTATATCATGGAGTATTATCATAAAGGCAATGTCAACGATGCCCCAAATATGAAGAAGGCCATACAGATGCGCCCCGACAATGTGGAGATGTACCCTGACTACGTCAGCTACCTGATGCAAACGGGTGACGAAGAGTTGATGGCCGACATCCTGAAGCGTTGGTACAACAGCGGCACCTACTCTCCCTCTTTGCTCAACTATGCCTACAACGAGCTTAGCGGCATGAAGGCGAATAGCATCATCTTTGTCAACGGAGACTCTCCTACATTCTCCAAACTGCTGGTGCAATATGGCAAGCATCTCTTCGAGGATATTGATGTTATATGCATGAGCTTGTTGTGGACACCCAACTACAGGAAGTTGATATGCGAGCGGTTGAGTATTCCTGACTTTGAGCCTATGCCACAGATTTCGAGCCAGGAGGAGGCAGACAAATACACCAACCAAATGATGCTACACATCATCAAGCACACCCGCCGTCCCGCCGTATACTTCTCTACACTGATGAATGTGCCGTCGTTCAAGGACAAGCTCTACTCCGAGGGACTGGTGATGCGCTATAGTGAGAAGCCCTACGACAACTTGGCCATCAAGCGCAAGAACATTGAGGAGAATTACCTTACCGACTATTTACGAGAAAGCTTCCTCCCCGAAAACTACCCGGCTTCTGCAAACAAATTCAACTTGAATTATATACCCTGCTTCAAGTCGTTGCTCGACCACTACAAGCAGACAGGCAACTTTTTCCGCTACAACGAGCTGCGTAGCCTGATGGTGCGTATCGTGGAGCAGATTGATGTACCCGACGAAGAAAAGCAGAAGTACTATGAGGAGATCAATCGCTAACACCCTGCAATCCTTGCCCGATGCCGAGCTGATGCTACGCGTCGGGCAAGGCGAGCACGAGGCCTACGAGGTGCTATACGATAGGCATGCACGCAGGCTGGGCGGATTCTTCCTCCGCATGCTCGCATACGATACGGCCAAGGCGGAAGACATGGTACAAGAACTCTTCGCCCGAGTTTGGACACATCGTGCCAGCTACCGTGCAGCTCAACCCTTTGCGACTTGGCTCTATGCCATGGCCTATAACCTCTGCAAGAACGACTATCGTCACGAGGAGGTGCGGCAAAGCTACACGGCAGAGTGTATGCTGCGCGAAGAGCCCACCGCTACGACAGACGAGAGCATTGAACGACGTGAACTGCGTCAACTATTGCGCCAGGCCGTACAAGCGCTACCCGAGGCGCAGCGCGATGCCTTCCTGCTCCACTACGATGAGGAGCTCACCGTGCCCGAGGTGGCCCGTATCGTGGGCTGTCCCGAAGGTACAGTGAAGTCGCGTCTCGCTACGGCATTAACTACTATAAAGAAACAAATGAATGCTTATAAATAATACCCCTATGAACGATAACGAACTGAAAAGAATAGAACAGGAGTCAGCAGAAGTGCTTGACCTTTTGCGTGAGGTACGTGACGAAGATAATACTACCGTTCGCCTCGCTCCATGTCCTCGTCCACAAAAGAAAAGTCTTCGTATCAGCCCTTACTGGCTTGTGGCAGCGTCATTGCTTGGCTTTGTGCTTGGTATGGCAATCCCTCGCGATAATAATATTTCGGCAAAAGAGTATACCACACTGCTTGCGGACACCAGCGTCACCATAGGTCGTAGCCTTGCTGCGGGAGATGTAAACTTTGCTTTGCTGGTAAAGTAGCCTCAGTAAACGCGTATGACCAAAACCAAGGGCACCCCTGCGGAAGGGGTGCCCTTGGTGTATGGAGAGAGTGGGGATTATCAGTTTACAACAATCTTGTTTCCACCCTGGATGTAGATACCTGTGGTGGGGTGATCTACGCGGCGGCCTTGGAGGTCGTAGAGGGCTGCAGAGGGGGTGGGAGAGGGTACTACCTCATCGATGTCTGAAGTAGACTTGATGGGGTAGAAGGGAGCGTCGTCGGTAAACTGGTACTTGCCACCGCTGGCCCAGTCGAGTGAGAAGCGCACGAAGCGCATGGTATAGCCTCCATAGAGA
>JAFZFZ010000099.1 GCA_017557005.1 Bacteroidaceae bacterium
CGAAGGAAAACGCGAGTGTAACGATGCGTTCTCTGTGAGATTCGTGAGATCTGCGTGAGACATAAATACATGATAATCTACAATATACATAAAGATCTTTTGAAGATTTAAGACCCCAATAAATGTGTACAAAGCTTAGCTGACCCAAGGGGACAATCTAGAAACTTGGACAACAGCTATATTATTGCAAAAACAATATAGGCAAATCACAAGACTTGCCTTTTCCACTACATAACCACATGTAATACAACTGATTAAGTACCAAAAGACTTGCCTAAAACTTGCCTTTTCTTTTGCCTAACCCCATGGTTCAGGCTTTATTATTGCATTTAACCAATAGAAAATTACGAGGAATAGCAAGTTTGTGGTATCATAAACACCACAAATGCAGCATTTCTTGGCGATACCGGCAAGAAACAGCCCATTTTTATGCTTTTTTGCGGCAATTCGTGCCGATAGGGCGCAAGGTGCTGTGAGAAATATTGAAATAAATTTAACTTTGTTGCAACCTTTTGGCGAGTTGTCTTGTCTAATTGACGGTGACACCAAAGAAAACGCACTAAATGAACAAACAAATTAAAACAACGAACGATATGAAAAAGTTTTTCAGAATGCTGCTACTTGCAGCAGTGGCATTGATGCCGGTAGTAGGAATGGCGCAAACGACTCCATCACAAAGGGATGTAGAACTAAGGTTTGAACGCGATATGAGACTCAAGCAGTATGAGGACTCGGTCGAAAGAGCACGACTGACGCAGTTGTATGCTCATCAAGAAGAGATGGCGCGTATTGCGGACAAGAAGTTTAGTACTATGCGTGGCAATCTGCCCGATATCATTATATTGCTAATTGTATCCTGCGCTATCCTTGGTATCGTATATATAGCAATGAAGAATTCACGCCGCAAGGCTGAAGACCACAAGGAACTTATCAACAAACTTATCGACAATAACCTGCTGAATTCTACCGAACCTATCAGCAAGGAGACCATTGAGGCATTGATGAATCCGAAGTCAAAGAAGAGCGAGAAAGAGCGGTTTATTGGAGATGCCACATTGCTGGGGCTTGGCATAGGAATGCTTTTGGGAGCTACACCGCAACATCAGCATAATAATGAAGAATTGATTTTTGTAGGAGCGATCCTTGCTGGCTTAGGTCTGTTCCGCCTCATCATCCGTACTACAACAACTATCATTGAACGCAAGAATGCAAAGAATAAAGTGGCAGAAGAACCGAAGGTGGTAGATGCTGAAATTGTAGAAGAGAAGTAACCAGAAGACTGTAATTAAACATTAAGAGTTAAGTTTACTGACGTTAGAATTTCTTTTTGATGCTTGTGAAACAATACGCCATACTTAACTCTTAATCTGGCTCTTTTAATTCCTAACTCCTAATTCCTAATTCCTAATCCCTAATCCCCGTGTCCTCTCCCGAAGAAATAGTGTTGATCTCGCGCGTGCTGCTTGCGAACGATGAGCGTGCATTTGCCCGACTGATGAAGAGGTATCTGCGCCCCGTGCGCCGCTACTTCCTCGTACAGACAGGAGGCAATGAGGCGCTGAGCGATGACCTCACGCAAGAGACCTTCATACGTGTTTGGCGCGGACTGGACAGCTACAAGCGATTGGCCTCATTCAGCACGTGGGTATATCGCATAGCATTCACGACATTGCAAAATCACATCGCTGCCGAGAAGCACTATGTGAGCATCGACGATGAGAAGATACTGCCCACTCTGCAATCACTGACCGTAGAGTCTGCAAGCATCGACTCCGGAGAGGTGGCAGCATTGCACCGCGCCATAGGCCGACTGAACGAAAGCGAAAAGACATGCATCACCCTCTTCTACCTGGAAGAGATGAGCATCAAGGAGATAATGGCCGTGACGGAGATGACGGCCGGCACCGTGAAGTCGGCACTGAGCCGCGGACGCGAACACTTACGAACCCTTTTAACCCAAACGATATGAACAGCGAAGACCGTAAGATAAGAGAAATGTTGCTCAAGGTGGATACTACGACCCATGAGCACGAAAGTAAGCTACACCACCGCATCATGCGTCAGCTGCCCTCGCGCGGACTGCGCCGAGGCTACGTAGTCATCCTCTTTGCCATCCTGTGGGGCGGTAGCATAGCGCTGCTCATCAAGTACTGGCGCACCATCGCCGATGCACTGCTCACCACCACAGGTGCCCTACTCGACCATCAGCTACCCTCAGCGGAGACCTTGGGCATAGCAGCGCTGTGCATCGGTGCCATCGTGCTCATCATCACCCAAAGCCGCGACATCCTCAACGAATATTACGAACACGAACTGAAGAGCATGCTGGATGCATTGTAGGGCGTCGGCATCGAGGGGAAGCAGACTGACTACAGAAAGCAAGCAGGAGCATAGTGACCTATGCTCCTGCCTTGCGTTATATGGATTTCGCTTTTGTGCTTAGTTGGCAGCCTCGAACTCCTTGAGGAAACGTACGTCGTTCTCTGAGAACATACGGAGGTCTTTCACCTGGTACTTGAGGTTGGTGATGCGCTCGATACCCATACCGAGGGCGTAGCCTGAGTATTCCTTGCTGTCGATGCCATTGAGCTCGAGCACGTTGGGGTCTACCATACCGCAACCGAGGATCTCGACCCAACCGGTGCCCTTACAGAAGGGACAACCCTTGCCGCCGCAGATGTTGCAGCTGATGTCCATCTCGGCTGAGGGCTCGGTGAAGGGGAAGTATGAGGGGCGCAGACGGATCTTGGTGTCCTCGCCAAACATCTCCTTGGCAAAGAGCAGGAGGGCCTGCTTGAGGTCGGTGAACGACACGTTCTTGTCAACGTAGAGTGCCTCTACCTGGTGGAAGAAGCAGTGTGCACGGTAGCTGATAGCCTCGTTGCGGTATACGCGGCCGGGGCAGATGATGCGGATGGGGGGCTGGGCATTCTCCATCACACGGCTCTGCACCGATGAGGTGTGGGTGCGAAGGATGATGTCGGGGTGTGCCTCGATGAAGAAGGTGTCCTGCATGTCGCGTGCGGGGTGGTCCTCAGCGAAGTTCATAGATGAGAACACGTGCCAGTCGTCCTCTACCTCGGGACCATCGGCAAGGGCAAAGCCCATGCGTGCGAAGATGTCGATAATCTCGTTCTTCACGATAGAGAGGGGGTGGCGTGTACCCAGCTCTACGGGGTAGGCTGTACGGGTGAGGTCCATCTCGGCTGCACCGCTATCGTTGGTCTCGAAAGCCTCTTTGAGCTCGGCGATGCGCTCGGTGGCGCGGGTCTTGAGGGCGTTGAGGCGCATACCTACCTCCTTCTTCTGATCGGCAGGTACGTTACGGAAGTCGGCCATCAGGTCGTTGATGGCTCCCTTCTTGCTCAGGTATTTGATGCGCAGGGCTTCGAGCTCCTCTGCGCTATTGGCGCTGAGGGTTTCCACCTCAGCCATCAGTGCTTCTATCTTGCTTATCATAGTGAATTGTTTATATGCGATAATGGATGTATATGCGGTAATAAATGGGGTTGTCTCTCTCTCGGGGGCGGGAACTATGCCTGCTCTCTGTAGGCCGTGGGGGTGACGCCGTAGAAGGTCTTAAACACGCGGCTGAAGTACTGCGCATCGGGGACGCCAATCTGCACGCATACATCGGACACGGGCAGGTCGGTGGTGCGGAGCAGCTCGGCAGCACGATCCATGCGGCACTTGCGCAGGTAGTCGTTGGGCGACATGCCCATGAGCTCGCGTACCTTGCGGTAGAAGTTGGTGCGGCCAATGCCAAACTGCGATGCGATGACGTCGATATTGAGGTTCGGATTGCGCATGCGGGTCTCGACAATGCGCTCGAGCTTGCGGCAGAAGCGCTCGTCCTCCTTGCTCAGAGCTACGGCAGGTGCTGCGGCTTCGGGTGCCTGGACAGGCTCTGCTACGGGCTGCGCCTCAGCCTCCTCGACAACCTCCTCAGGTTCCTCGGCGGGAAGGGGCTCTGCTGCCTGCGCAGGTGCGGCTATATCGTCTGATGCTACCATCTCTTCGTGAACGGGTGCGGGAGCAGCAACGGGCTGGGGAGCCAACTCCTCTACTGCCTCTACGCTGGGGCTGGGTGCCTCGGGCTCGGCAGGCTCATTCTCCTCGAACCAGGCTGAGAACAGATCGTTGGGGATGGCAGGACGTCGCTCATTGATGGGCTGCTTACCGGTAGGGATGGGAACGGGGATCTCTTCGTACTCCTCAGCAGGATCCTCATCGGTTATCTCCTCAGTGGGTTCCTCAGCAGTCATTTCCTCTGTGGGCTCTTCTGCGGGAGCCTCTTCTATAGCCTCCTCTACAGTTTCCTCAATAGCTTCCTCTTCAATGGGCTCATCGATAGTTTCCTCGATGGGTTCCTCAGTGCATTCTTCTTCGGCTTCCTCTACAACCTCTTCTTCGGTCTCCTCTGCGGCTTCCTCTACAGCAGGTTCCTCAGCAGGCTCCTCAGCAGGCTCCTCATCGGTAATCTCCTCAGTGGGCTCCTCCTCGATGATGACGGGAGTGGGCTCGTCGGTAGTTTCTTCTGTAGGCTCGTCCATAGGCTCGTCCATAGCCTCATCCAAGGCCTCGTTGTAGGGGGCAGACTTGTCGGCAGTGTGCAGCATGCGCGAGAGGCTAAGCTCTTCGTAGCGCATCATACGCATGGTTTCGCGAGCCTCCATCACCTCCTTCTTCAGGACGGCAACCTCGCGGGCTTTGACAAGAAACAACACGACAGCGATGAGGGTAATCACTATCAACAAGCACCCAACAATAAGCCATATCGTAGGGAGCGAAGCTATAAGTATTAATGCGCAATTTGTCATCTCTAATGAAATGTATGTGCAAATTTAGCACGATTTCGTTAGTTGGGCAAACTATCGGACCGTTTTATTCCATTTTATGCCTTGATTGTACCTAAAATATATATTTAAGTTTCGCAAAGCTCAACTTTTTAGGAGTTAAAGGCCGATAGTTTTGTTTAGGAGTTAAAGGAAGATAGCTTCAGGAGTTAAATGTACTTAAAGGGAGATATCGCTTCGCTCCTGTGGAGTTAAATGCCGATACTCCTTTCGCGCGTTCAATACCAATGGCCTTTATCTCCATTTATCTCCATTTATCTTCTCAACTTCTCAAAAACATTTGGCCTTTATCTCCCCTTATCTCCATTTAACTTCTCATCTCCTTAAAAAGCATTTGCCCTTTATCTCCATTTATCTCCATTTAACTTCTCATCTCCTTAAAAAGCATTTGGCCTTTATCTCCATTTTACTCCATTTAACTCCTCATCTCCTTAAAAAGCATTTGCCCTTTATCTCCATTTACCTCCATTTATCTCCTTATCTCCTAATTTCCCTCCCATTTACCTTGACATTCTTCAAGGTGAAGTTCTCGATATAATCGGTGTGGATCTTCGGGTCGCCCGAAGCGGTAACGTCGATATCCTCAAACGTGAAGTCCTTGAGGTTATACTGCTTGATATTGCTCATCACATCAAACACCACCTGGCAGTCGAGTTTGATATCGCGCAAGGTCACGTTCGTAGACACGGAGTAGGGAATGTCTTCGCGGCCCTTGAGGTCGAAGAATTGGGTCCAGGGCTTCACAAAGAGCATGCTCTTCACATTGCCTCTGATGCCCTCAACGGTGATATACTCGTAGTTCTGCTCTGTATCGGGACGCATCTTGAGCCAGAGCATGCGGGTGGCATCCTTGACATCGCAACGGCGCAGCACTACATTGTGATTGTGAAGCGACTCGCTGCCACAGGTGAGCATACTGTGACAAAAGCCGTAGGTGCAGTCCTCGATGAGGATATTGCGGTTGGCGCCATTGTTCTCTTTGTCGAGATGTGCCCAGGGACCCTTACCGCCCTTGAGCGCGATAGCATCGTCATTGACAGAGAAGTAGCATCCCTTGACATGCACATCGGTGCACACATCGATATCAATGGCATCGCTGCTGGGTGCCTTGACGGGGGCCGCCGGAGCAAAGATGTAGAGGTTGAGCAACTTCACACGGTTGCACTGGTACAGGTGGGTAGTCCAGAAGGGCGAGTTGATGAGGCGTACGCCCTCGATATGTACATCGTCGCTATGCTGGATAAACACAAGGCGGGGACGCATCTCCTCCAGATTGGTGCACTGGCGATTGTATTCGCGGCGTATCCAAAACTGCTTCCAGTAGCGCAGGCCGTTGCCGTTGATGGTGCCCGAACCGGTGAGATGGAAGCCATCGCAATCAATCGCATTCACAAGAGCGGCAAAGTACTTGAGGTTCTGGCCCTCCATGCGAGTATCGATAACCCGGAAGTCGCCAATAAAATCGCTACCCTTGAGCACTGCGCCGGCATTGAGATGAAGGTGCGTGCCGGGCTTGAAGAAGAGCGAACCACTGAGGAAGGTGCCCTCGGGAATGACAATCGTGCCACCACCATCGGCTGCAGCCTTATCAATCACGGCCTGTATCTGCTCGGTCTGCAGCAGGGTGCTATCACGCACCACTCCATGCTCGGTGATATCGTAGAGCGCGGTGGGCTTCACCTTTTCTGAGCGCTTAAACCATGAGGACATCGCCGTACCATCGGGCCATTCGTCCTTTGCACTGACAGGAACTACGCAAGCAAACATTGCGACTAAAAGAGAGCATTTAATAAAAGCTTTACACATACCCTTGTATTTTGTAGAATTATGGGCGAAGATAGGAAAAAATAATGAAATACATCCCCTTATCTCTTTTTTTCTTTAAAAATCTTGAAAGTATCGCAATTAGGTTGTAATTTTGTATTATCTTAAGCACATTATAATGAAAACCATCAAACACTTGCTTTGCGTACTCCTTGCGCTACCCTTCAGTCTACATGCTCAAAGTTGGATCGACATCACTGAAGCATACGTAGCAAACTACAACTTCGACAACAACACTGCCCAAGGCTGGACCTACACCAGCGATGCCAGCAGCCAATCGCCAGGATATGGAGGCTTGGAGTTTTGGAATGGTACATTCAACATCCACCAAACCATCAATGTGCCCAATGGTAAGTATCGCTTGTCGGTACAGGCATACTACCGCACCACAGACAATGGATCGGCATACAACAGCTACACCAATGGTAGCGAAGTGCTCACTGCCCTACTCTATGCCAACGAAAGCCAAACACCCATCGTCAGCATCTACTCTGAGTACCTGACTGAAAACTACGCCAACAACTGCTGGGGAACCCGTTCGGGCAGAGAATACTACTACTTCCCCAATGGCATGACGAGCGGTGCGCACTGCTTCGAGATGGGTATGTACAACAACAGTGTAGAGACGGAGGTTACTAACGGCACACTCACCATCGGTATCGTCAATGAGACCTACATGGGCGGCAACTGGTGCATGATGGACAACTTCAAACTGGAGTACTATGGCAAGAAGACACTCATAGAGGAAATCACTCTCTCGCACACCGCCCTCACACTCATCGAAGGCGAGCAACGCCAGCTCAAGGCTACCATCACACCTACCAATGCAACCTACCAGAAGCTGTACTGGGTATCGGAGGATGAGGATGTGGCCCTGGTAGACCAGAACGGTATGGTGACTGCCAACGGAGGCGGAAGCACCATCGTATATGCCATGGCTACGGATGGCAGCGACGTAGTTGCCGAGTGCGAGGTAACCGTAAAGGAGGCCACACCTACTGCCGAGTCGCTCATCATCAACGAGATACAATCGTCAAACGTCGATATGTTTGTAGACCCCTCATTCAACTATGGCGCTTGGGTGGAACTGTACAACCCCACCGATGCCCCCGTGAGCCTCAGAGGTATCTATGTGAGCGACGACCCCGACAACCTCACCAAGCACCAGCTAAAGCATGCTGCCGCACTGCCCGCCAAGGGCTACTGCGTGATATGGTTTGACCACTATCACCACATCTATGCACCTACACAGGTGGACTTCAAACTCGACTTCGATGGAGGCACCATCTACATCAGCAACCGCAACGGAGAGGTGATTGCCAGCCAAGAATATCCCATGGCCGTGCCACGCACCTCGTATGCCCGCACTGCCAACGGCACAGGAGAGTGGAAACGCACTGCACAGCCTACACCCGGCAAGAGCAACCTGTCAAGCAACTTCACCGACGAGCGCTTGGAGGCTCCGGTGGTTGACACTGACGGCAAACTGTTTACCACCCCCTTCACAGCCAAGGTAACCATCCCCGCAGGAACCACCTTGCGCTATACCACTGACGGTACCACACCTACCCTCACCAACGGTACCACAAGCAACAATGGCCGATTTACGGTAAACGGCACTACCACGTATCGCTTCAGACTCTTCCAGGAGGGTAAGCTTCCCAGCCAGGTGGTGACACGCTCTTATATATATATGGATAGAGACTATGTATTGCCTGTGGTATCGGTAGTGACCGACCCCATCAACCTCTACGACGATAGCCTCGGCGTATATGTGAAGGGTGTAAACGGACGCACGGGTAACGGACAGAGCACTCCGTGCAACTGGAACATGGATTGGGACCGCCCTGTAAACTTCGAGTACATCACTCCCGACGGTGGCATGGTGGTAAACCAAGAGGTGGACTTTGCCATGTGTGGCGGATGGAGCCGCTCATGGACACCTCACTCATTCAAGCTGAAAGCAGGAAAGATATACGAGGGACTGAACTCCATTGACTATCCCTTCTTTGCAGACAAGCCCTACCTCAAGCACAAGACCTTGCAGATACGTAATGGTGGTAACGACACGGGTAGCCGCATCAAAGATGCAGCACTGCAGGAGATCGTGCACCGCTCAGGACTCGACGTAGACGGACAGTCGACCCAGCCCGTAGTACACTTCATCAACGGTGAGTACAGAGGTATGCTCAACATGCGCGAGCCCAACAACAAGCACTTTGCCTATGCCAACTACGGCATCGACACCGAGGAGATGGACCAGTTTGAGATGAGTCCTGACTCAGGCTATGTGCAGATGGAGGGCGACCGCGAGGCATTCCTGGAGTGGTATGCTCTCTCGGAAAATGCGGCTGACGAAGACACCTACGAGGCTATACGCAACCTGGTAGACATTGACGAATACATCAACTACATGGCTGTAGAGTTCTACCTCGGCGGTACCGACTGGCCTCAGAACAACATCAAGGGCTTCCGTCCACGCATGGAGAACGGCCGCTTCCGCTTCGTGCTGTTCGACCTCGACGGCACCTTTGCCACCACAAGTCCATTCTACACCTTTGAGGGTAAGCAGACCTACACCTTCGACTACATCTACGACATGGGAGGCCGCCTCACCGAAGAGATTGAGATGGTGACCATCTTCCTCAACATGCTCTCTAACGAGTCGTTCCGCAAGCAGTTTATCGACACCTACTGCCTCGTGGCTGGTAGCGTATTCGAACCTTCACGTTGCAATGCCATCATCGACGAAATGGCTGCACGTACCGCATCGACACTGGCTTACGAAGGTCAGTCGCCCTACAACACGGCCAACTCGCTGAAGAACTCACTTGCCAACCGCCAAAACACCATGATCAATGCTCTGGCGGACTACTGGCGCATGGAGCTCGATGCCAGCATGAAGCAGTCGGTAACCATCAATGCTAATATTGCCGATGCACCGCTACGCATGAACGATATGGTGATCCCCACCAGCCAGTTTAGCGGAACCCTCTTTGGTCCCGTCACCGTGCGCGCCGAAGAGATGGCAGGCTACCGCTTTGCTGGATGGAGCTCAGAAACTACAACCATACAGACGACCCTGATCAGCAAAGGAAGCACATGGAAATACTACGACCAAGGTTCGCTCGATGAGAAGAACTGGACCGGCACATACTACTCGGCCAGCACATGGAGCAGCGGTGATGCGCCACTCGGCTACTACACCAGCGACGCCAACAACAGCCGTGGCTACAACACCATACTTGACTATGGTACCGACGCCAACAACAAGCGTCCCACATACTACTTCCGTCACAACTTCACACTCACTACAACCCCGACCGACGACGAAGCATTCGTACTCAACTACACCGTAGACGACGGCATGGTGGTATATATCAATGGTACCGAGGCTGCCCGCTACCTGATGCCCGATGGCACCATCACCTACGACAGCTACGCCTCTACCTATGCCAACGACAACCCCGACAATGGCACAATCACACTGCCTGCATCGCTATTCAAGAAGGGTACCAATGTGGTTGCCATCGAAGTGCACAACAATAACAATACCTCATCTGACATCTATCTCGATGCCGAATTGCTGCACTACTCTACAAGCGAATTGGGAAGCATCATCTGCACAGACAACGAGTACACCTTCTCTGGCAATGCTCAGCTCACTGCCATCTATGAGCCCTTGACCGAAGAGGAGGTAGTCGCCGCTGGCAACCTACCCGTACGCATCAATGAGATCAGTGCCGACAATAGCATCTACGTCAATGAGTACTACAAGAAGAACGACTGGATAGAGCTCTACAACACAACCAGCGAGCCTATTGACGTGGCTGGCATGTACCTGAGCGACAACCTGGAGAAGCCTACTAAATACCAGATCGAGAGCGACGACAATGCAAGCACCCTCATCGAGCCGTACGGACATCTCATCGTTTGGGCCGATAAGCTGATGACGTTTACCCAGTTGCATGCATCGTTCAAACTTGACACGGAGGGTGGATACGTGGTACTCACCGCTGCAGACGAGTCGTGGAGAGATGTCATCTACTATGAGCCTCACCTCGGCACTGAATCGGTAGGCCTCTACCCTGACGGCAGCCACGACGTGTATATCATGAGCAAGCCCACCATCGGCAAGCCCAACACCATCAACAGCTATGCTGCATGGCTGGAGCAGCCCGAGATTCCCGCTTTCGGAGAGGGCATAGAAGCTATCACCGCAGAGGAGTTGACGCTGACCGTATACGAGCAGACACTGCACATCCACAGCCAGACCGCTACTACAGCCACCGTTGCTGTATACACAGCTACAGGTCAGCAATGCATGAAGGCTGCGACCGCACTCACCAACGGACACGCTACCATCGGCCTGACCGCATTGGCTAAGGGTACCTATATCGTAGCCGTGACCGACAACGAGGGCAACACTGTAACAATGAAAATAAAGATTTAATAATATAACTATTCGTATGAAAACAGACATCGAAATTGCTCGTAATACCCCGCTGGTAAACATCGAGCAGATTGCACTGCAAGCCGGCATTCCCGCCGAGAGCGTTAACCCCTATGGCCGCTATATGGCCAAGATTGATGAGCACCTCATCGACGATGCCAAGGTTAAAGAGAGCAACCTCATCCTCGTTACCGCTATCACCCCCACCAAGGCAGGTATCGGTAAGACTACCGTATCTATCGGTCTTGCCCTTGGCCTCAACAAGATTGGTAAGAAGACCATGGTAGCATTGCGTGAGCCCTCACTCGGCCCCTGCTTCGGCATGAAGGGTGGTGCTGCTGGTGGTGGCTACACACAGGTGTTGCCCATGGACAAGATCAACCTCCACTTTACTGGTGACTTCCATGCCATCACCTCGGCCAACAACATGATTGCCGCATTGCTCGACAACTACATGTATCAGAACCGCGACAAAGGTATTGGTCTGAAGGAGGTATTGTGGCGCCGCGTACTCGACGTGAACGACCGCTCACTGCGCTACATCGTTACCGGACTTGGCCCCAAGACCAACGGTTTTGCTCAGGAGGCAGGCTTCGACATCACTCCCGCTTCGGAGATCATGGCTATCCTCTGCTTGGCTACCGATGAGAACGACTTGCGTCGCCGCATCGAGAACATCCTCCTTGGCTTCACCTACGAGGGCAAACCCTTCACCGTGAAGGACCTCGGCGTAGCAGGTGCTATCACCGTATTGCTCAAGGATGCCATCTCACCCAACCTCGTGCAGACCACAGAGAACACTCCCGCCATCGTACACGGAGGTCCCTTTGCCAATATCGCTCACGGCTGTAACTCAGTGCTCGCTACCAAGTTGGCGATGACATATGCCGACTACGTGATTACCGAAGCAGGTTTCGGTGCTGACCTTGGTGCAGAGAAGTTCTACGACATCAAGTGCCGCAAGGCAGGCCTCAACCCCAAACTCACCGTACTCGTGGCTACCTCACGTGCACTGAAGATGCATGGCGGCGTATCACAAGACCTGGTAGCAGAGCCCAACCTCGAGGCATTGAAGGCTGGTATGAGCAACCTTGACAAGCACTTGCGCAACTTGCAGTCGTTCGGTCAGACCGTAGTAGTAGCCTTCAACCGCTACAACGGCGACAGCGAAGAGGAGATCAACTACGTACGTCAACACTGCGCAGAACTGGGCGTAGGATGCGAGGTAAACGAAGCTTATGCACTCGGAGGTGAAGGTGCTGCTAAACTGGCTCAGCTCGTAGTGGACACCATCAACGAAAAGCCCTCAACCAACCTGCAGTTTGCCTACGATGATGCTGACAGCGTAGAAGAGAAGATTGCCAAGGTAGCCAAGAACCTCTATGGTGCTGCTTCAGTAACACTGAGCGCTGCTGCCAAGAAGAAGTTGGCTATGGTTGCCGAACTCGGCTATACCCACTTTCCCATCTGTATCGCCAAGACACAGTATTCATTCTCTACCGACGCGAAGAAATACGGTGCTCCCGAGGGCTTCGGCTTCAACGTACAAGACATCGTTATCAATGCCGGCGCCGAGATGCTCGTAGTGGTATCAGGTGACATCATGCGTATGCCCGGTCTCCCCAAAGAGCCCGCAGCACTCCATATTGACATTGTGAACGGAGAAATCGAAGGATTGGATTAATCCTAACGCAAACATATGAGAAAGAGTGGCAGGCGAGAGCTTGCCACTCTTTATTTCAAGCAAATGCATCACATAATCGGTAGTCCACTTGTATAAGAAAGGCGTAACTATTATCTTTGCAAGGTGTGACATCATCGCACCTATGAGCATCTAACGCCACACCTCTTGTTATGAAACGTATACTACCTCTTCTGCTATCGATAGCTATCGTCGCTTTGTTTGCCACTAACCTATTGTATGGTTCGGTGCGCATTCCTTTGGGCGAGATTGTCAACATCCTTCTTGGAGGCGAAGCCGAGAAAGTTGCATGGCAATACATCATCCTCGAGTCGCGTCTTCCACAAGCGCTGACGGCCCTGCTTACGGGCGCTGCTCTGGCTGCTTCGGGACTGATGCTGCAAACAGCATTCAACAATCCCTTGGCTGGTCCCGACATCTTGGGTATTAACTCCGGCGCAGGCTTGGGTGCTGCTATCGTCCTGCTTATGTTTGGAGGACTCATACCTGCCGGGAACCTCTTCCTCGGAGGTTCGTTGACCTTGGTAGCTGCCGCTTTTGTGGGAGCGCTGCTGGTGACGATGCTCATCCTCTTCTTTGCCTCACGCCTGCGTAGCCATTCGATGCTACTCATCATCGGCATGATGGTAGGATATATCGTATCGTCAGCCGTATCGTTGCTCAACTTCTTCTCTACTGCTGAGGGAGTGCAGTCTTACATGATGTGGGGAATGGGTAACTTTGGTGGTGTATCGCGCCAGAGCCTGCCGCTCTTTGCCTCCCTTGTCCTCATCGGGCTGGCCATTGCCATCCTGCTTGTCAAACCGCTTAATGCGCTGCTCTTGGGAGAACGCTATGCCGAGAACTTAGGCATCAACACACGCCGCACACGCTCACTCCTACTCCTCTCCACCGGTTTGCTGGTAGCAGTGACTACGGCCTACTGCGGCCCTATCAGCTTCATCGGTCTGGCAGTACCCCACATAGCCCGCCTGATGCTTGGCACAGGCAACCATCGTTCGCTTATGCCTATCACCATGCTCTGCGGAAGCCTCATCGCCCTACTGTGCAACCTCATCAGCACACTGCCCGGCGACAATGGGCTATTGCCACTCAATGCAATCACACCCATCATCGGAGCACCTATTATCATCTACGTCATTGTAAGCAGACGAAAGACGCTGATTTAAGAGGAGTCAGCTCTTCGCTTTCGCCTTCACGCAGTATTCGTTGAAGACGATACCTGCTACGATAAGCACCAAACCGATATAGGTAGTGGGCACAATCGGTTCGCCCAAGATAGCCGACACGAAGAAGAGCGAAAGGAAGGGCGAGAGGTAGCATAGTTGGTTGACAAGCGCAGGGTTGGTGGTCTTTCGAATAGCCAAGCCGAAGCATACGAAGGGAATACCCATCTCAAAAGCACCTACATACATACCCGAGAGCACACCTGGGAGCGAATGGAGGTTAGCACCTACGAACAGGGCACCCAACAGCAGATAGACACTACCGAAGAGGAAGCTCATAAAGCAGGCTACCGTAGCATCGGCCTTCTCCTTGTTCTTATTGTTGACCATCCAATAGCTTGCCCACAGAAGAGCACTCATCACACCCAGAGCAAGACCGCCCAAGGGGATGCCAGCACCACTGATCTGCTTGCCTCCTGCAGAGATGATGATGAGTCCGAACAACGACACCAGCATACCTATATACTTCTTTGCCGGTATGGGCTGCTTAGTAAACACGGCAAGCAACACTACGAGCAGCACGGGCCATATGTAATTGACCGGCTGGGCAACCTGCGCGGGCAACAGGTCGTACGACTTGAACAGTACGAGATAGTAGGCCACGGGATTGAGCAAGCCAAGCAATGCAAAATATCCCCACATCTTCTTCGACAGGCCACGTACCTCTTTCCACTTACGCTGCACGGTAAGCACAATGGCAAAAATTACCAGCGAGGTGAGACTTGCTACAATCAACATCTCGAAGTGGCTGAGATATTCGAGTGTCTTCTTAAATGCGGTGGCCACGGTAGACCAACTGAGTACGGCAGCCATAGCCAATGCAATGGCTTTGTTGTTTTCTTTCATCAAATATAGTTTTATTGTTATTATTATCTTTTGTAACTTGCGTCTTTACGGTCGCACGACCTTCTTGCCATTGACAATATAGACGCCATTCTCGTATTCGTGCGAAGCCTGCAGGCGTATACCATGCGTGGAATAGACCTCACGTTGGGTCGGACTTTGTATATTGGCTATGCCATCGTCAACATTGGTGTTCTTCTTCAGCAAACGTACATTATCTATATATAATAAGGTATTGTTAGCAGCTCCCACACTTGACGAGGTGGCAAAGCCCAAACTGATCTCTACATCGCAACGCTCGGCAAGGGTAAAATCATAGTTCATCAGCTCCCACTCCATATTGGCCTTCGGGTAACGATAATCGGTAGTCGAGCCATACTTGATTCCAGTATAGGAGGTATTCGTATTGCCCGATGCTATGACCTTGCGGCCATCGTTGCTCTGCTGGTTCGTACACTCATAACGCATATCGATGAGCAGGCGATAGTCCCCAGCCGGGAGGTTTACCGTCTGCACAATACGGTTGGTACCTGAGGTCCACGAGTTGAGCACCGTCAAGCAACGTACGCCGCATGTATCGTCCATCAGAGGACGCGCACACTGGGCCGCATAGTTACCCACATTGGAGGGACTCACACAATACATCGTAGTGCTATAGGGCATGGAGTACATACGAGCAAAGTTAGAGCCTCCACTGAGCGAGGTCTTAGCCGTCCACCCTTGCACCGGGAGCACATTGGGGTAGCTGCTATTAGTAGCTTTCACCGCATTAACATAACAGGGGTTGTATACCGTGCTGCCCAGGGTGACATTACCATTGGCATTACCATAGGTCACGTCATCTTCAAAATTGGCATTGGCGAGCATTTCAGCGGTGATGTCGGTATACCCCTCATAAAAATTTACGGTGTCCTCCTCCGGCATAATAGCCTCCTCTATTCGCAAGGTACTGCCCTCAGCGCTAACCTTTACCTGTGCCTTGCCCGAGAGAACGAAGGTGCTGGTAGCTACCTGTCCACCAGAAACGATGCTGACGGTAACCTCATGCTCCTTCTTGCTTGTAGATGCCAGGTAGACTGCACACGAATCGTCGGGAGCCTGCATAGCATGGAGATTGTCGCCCTTGACAAACACGCGAAGCACGTCGCTCACCGAATGGTTGATCTCTGCAGCAAACTGAGCCGATGCTTTGCTCTCCGCAATCGTGGTAAGAGCGCTGAAGACGGGAGCGCCAAGCTGACATGTTACATTCTCAAGCACGCATTTTTGGTCGCTCACAAAATTGGCGAGTATCAAGTAGTATGCACCATCAGGATCGGGAGCAATCACTCCATTCCATCCTTCGGGTACCACGTCGGTAAGCACCTGTAACCCTTCAGCCATCTTCTGCGTGGTGGCAGCATCTATATTACTATAGTAGATGACATGACGGCGATCGATGACTTCACCGTTAGTGAAGCTACGGCTCTGCGACGAATAAGAGGTGTAGAGCTTGGCCGTCTGTATAGAATTGTTGATGCCACGATCGCCGAATGCCATACCAGAGGCACTCTTCGAAACGACACCCAACTCATTGTCAATATTTACCCATGGACTCTGCCATGTAGCGAGGGTACTACCATCCAACTGGCGATGTGTAATCGCAGCCTGCTCATCCTCCGCTGTTTGGCTGTAGATGGTGCGCTTCTCCTTCATCATCGGGTCGGTACTGATAGCCAGCATGCCGCCCTGCTCACGAGTAATTGTACCGTTGGTATTACCACGCACATAGTCAACGTAGATTACAGCATTGCCGGGTGTTGAGTAGAGAGCAAAACGATTGTTGAGAGCCGCATCGTTGGTGTTGAGTTCGCCATTCATCGTATAGCTATTGCCGCGTAGCTCATATACTCCACTTACAACAGGGCTCGCATTGGTGCCCTTGCCACTCACCGTATACCATCCAAGCAGGTTGCCGGTATTGTTGGCACGATAAGGCACTACAATCTTGTTCTTATCGGGACTGTTTGCAGCAAAATAGCCGGTGTAGCTCTTCAGTCCTGTGCTCCAAGAGAAGCAGGTAAAACGATCGGCTGTGGCTGCACGCACAATGTTCTGTGTGCCAAAAATCTTAGCATCAGCATAGCGGGCATTGAAGTCGCTCCAAGCTGTAGGAGCAAGGTCGGCAGTAGGCAATGTCTCGTGCATCAGCCAAGTCATCATCACGCGGTGTGCCTCCACGCCCATACGACGAGCACCCACATCCGCATTGAGCAACCATGAGCCATCAGCGGTGGTAGTCTGGCGAGCCTTAATATACTTGTAGGCCATATTTTCGAGCATCAGCGCATTGGCATCGCGCAAGAAGCAGGCCATGGTAGAATATGAAGTGATCTGGTCAAACAAGAATAGGCTCCAGTCATTACCATTCGGCATGGCAAGTTCGCCATCAGCAAGTGCCAGCCAATTGAGCACCTCGTCCATCACCTCCTGATTGTTGTGCATGAGCGCATTGGTATGCCACTTTTCCTCACCGATGGTGCCGAGCTGGAACATCTTCAAGGCCAATGCAGCCTCGCCCAACTCCTGCATCACCACATTCTGATAGCTGGTATGGAAGAGGTTATGGTTTTGCAACGTATAGTCATCGTAGAGGTTCTTGCCCTTATAGAGATTGGCCACGGTAGTATTGTCATACTCGGGGTCGATGACGGTGTTGTCAGTAGCATCGGCATAGTGCGAATAGCTGTTGATGGCAAACTCGCGCAAGCGGGCAAACCACTTAGGCGCCAATGCATCATCGGGGAAGAGGCCCAGTGCGGCAGCCAACACATCGGCTTCCCAACCATTCTCCTCTGCCTTCGAGTCAGATGCATATCCTGTAGGGATGGAGCGCTCCAACTCATAGTTGCACTCGGCCTTGAGCAAAGCGTAGATGTATCCCTTCTGTGCTTCGGTGAGCTTATCCCATTGGAAATAGGCCGAGTAAGCAACCGACATGGCCCACAACGATGACTCCCAGGTGTAATCATTCTTGCTGGTAGAGCCCCAATAGTTGTTGCCAGAGCAAACCTTCAATCTGTTTGCCTTGTGGGTAGAATAGGCAAACACAAGTGACTGCATCGCCATATCCTCCAGGTCGGTCCACGACACTCCACCCGGCAATATCACCTTATCCTTGGCATATTTAACAAGGAAAGCACAGATCATCGAAAGGTCTGCATTGGGGCGCACGCCACGCTCATCATTGGCCATGGTATTCTCACCACGGAAGCAACCACACACCTCGCCCAGGCTATTGGGAGCAGTGCAAGGCTGAAAATCATTCTTCATCCAAAGAGAAAAATCGGCCAGCATCTGCAATATATCATCCTTCATTGCAGCCTCAGGCACGAAATCGTGGGTGATAACACCTTCGGTCGGACTCTTTACATCCTGTTCGGTAGGCTCTTGCGGCTCTACGTAGTTGTCATCCAACTGAAAGAGTCGGACATCATCCATCATCACGCAGCTACCACCCGAAAGCCAGTTGGCCGCAACAGCGATCTCCACATCCTTCTCGGCCGAGATGGTAAACACCACCTCTATATCTTCCCAGGGTGCTGTAGTAAAATAGTTGGTGCTACCCTGGGCAAAACTCTTTGTTGTAGACTCAGTGCCAGCCGACAGGGTCAGCGATGAGGTAGCACTATTGGCATAAGCCGCACGGTAGGCCACCGACAACTTGTAACGTCCTGCGGGAAGCGACTTCAGTGTTTGCGCCACGGTAGTAGTACCCGTAGCCCATCCCATGCGGAGATAGTAGGCTGCATCGCCATCGGCAACCGTAGTCACCACACCAAAATTGTTATCGGTGTAGCAATCCGTTTTTACCAACAATTGTGTCACCGAGGTTCCACTCACTGTCCACCCCGTGGGATTGGCAAGTGTCCATCCACGTCGTCCGTCAGCATTGTTTACCACTTCAGGGAGAGCACTCGTAGCATCAGCCTCAAATGATGCATTCGCCACATACTGCTGCGTAATGTCGGCCTCATCAGCCATGACCATACAGACCGACGCCCATAGAGCCATCATACATAAATAAATCTTTTTCATGCTTTTATCTTATTTTACATTTGTTCCTATAATATAAGTTGCAAATATACACATTTATTTGGTGAATTGCAGCCGTCTGTCTCAAGAAATGTGTCCCTTCCATTTACTTCGCCCCTATACTCCGCAAATACTTGCCCTAAATTTCACATTTCAATGAATAATAAATATTTTGAGATAAATTTCCAAAATACTTCGTATCTTTGCAGTGTATAAAACCAATAATCTCACAAAAGTGCAAAGCGAGACTCCATATACACTGAATATCAATGGGCAGCTGTTATCCTTGCAGCGTCCTGTAGTGATGGGCATTTTGAATGTCACTGAAGAGTCGTTCTATGCCAATTCGCGAAGCTTTACAACGGCGGCCATCAAACAACGCACCAAAGAGATTCTTGACGAAGGCGCTACCATCATCGACATCGGCGGTTGCTCTACCAAGCCCGGTTTAGCTCCCGTCAGCGAGGAGGAGGAGATGCAACGTCTTGCCATGGCGCTCTCCGTAGTGCGTACCACTGCGCCCGAAGCCATTATCTCGGTCGACACCTTTCGTGCTGCCATCGCAGAGCGATGCGTCAAGGAGTTTGGCGTACAGATCATCAACGACGTATCGGGCGGACAAGCCGATGAGCGCATGTTTGCCACCATCGCCGACTTGCAGGTACCCTACGTGTTGACCAGCGGTGAAAGCCAAGCGCTGACCTACTCCCTCGCATCGAGCATTGACCGCCTACACTTGAAGGGAGTCAACGACATTATCGTAGATCCCGGATTCGGATTTGGTAAGACACTGGACGACAACTACCACATCATGGCACATCTCGAAGAGCTGCACCTGCTCGGTTGTCCCATACTCGTGGGAGTATCGCGCAAATCCATGATATACAACCACCTCGGGACGACTCCTGCCGAAGCCTTGAATGGCACCACTGCACTGCACGCCATCGCCTTGATGAAGGGAGCACACATCCTGCGTGTTCACGATGTGAAAGCTGCTGTAGAAGCGGTGGCAATCACCGAAAAGATAAAGAGTTTCTCCGAGTCCCCCCGACAAGATTCATAATTCATAATCCAAAATTCAGAACTCACAAATGTTACTTGGTTTCAGCATAAAAGATTTCATAGACATCGTGTTGGTAGCCCTCATGTTGTTCTATTTCTATAAACTGATGCGTGAGACAGGCTCACTCAATCTCTTCCTTGGCATTTTGATTGTTGTCATCATCTGGGTAGTCGTGTCTCAGATTCTTGAAATGCGCCTCTTGGGTGGCATCATGGATACCTTGGTGAGCGTAGGTGCTTTGGCCCTTATCGTGCTCTTTCAGGACGAGATACGCCGTTTCCTTCGCGACATAGGTTCACAAAACCGTGTACGCCAGATCCTCGACTTCTTCACTGGAAAGAAAGAAGCCAAAGTAGATCATGCCGAGATGATGCCCATCGTGATGGCCTGCATGAATATGGCCAAGCGCAAGGAGGGCGCGCTGATTGTCGTCGAGCACAACATCAAGCTCGGAGAATACATCAAGACGGGTGAAACCATCAATGCCGACATCAACCAACTCCTTATCGAGAACATCTTCTTCAAGAACAGCCCCTTGCACGATGGTGCAATGATTATCAGCCAGAAGCGCATCGCAGCTGCAGGCTGTCTGCTCCCCGTGTCGCATAGCATGAACATCCCCAAATCGCTTGGCTTGCGCCACCGTGCAGCCCTCGGCATTTCACAAGAGACCGATGCCATGGCCATTGTCGTATCGGAGGAGACTGGCAGCATCACCGTAGCCCATCAAGGCACCTTGCACCGCCGACTCACTGCAGAGCAGTTGGAAAAACTCCTGTTCAACATATAAGGAGGTCCATAGACTGACAAACTGTCACACATCGCTCATTGCCCCTGATTCGACAATGAGAAAATGTCAGCATGAGATATAAAAGAACATTTATGGCACATTTTTCGTTCCATATTGCAGTGTAAAATAAATCATAATTCACAAATCATAATTCAAAAGCAATGAACATCAAACCATTAGCAGACAGAGTTCTCGTAGTGCCCGCACCGGCCGAAGAGAAGACCATCGGCGGCATCATCATCCCCGACACCGCCAAAGAGAAACCCCTCAAGGGCGAAGTAGTAGCCGTAGGTAATGGCACCAAGGACGAGGAGATGATCGTGAAAGTGGGCGACACCGTACTTTACGGCAAGTATGCTGGCACAGAGCTCGAACTTGACGGAAACAAATACCTCATCATGCGCCAGAGCGACATCTTGGCCATTTGGGGATAAAGCCCCCTTCTCATTCCCCCCAAGGGGGAAAGAACTAGACTGAAAAAAACATAACATATTGTAAATCATAACCCGCTCTCTCATAATCCTCCCCCCTTGGGGGAGTTAGAGAGGGCCAATATTAGAATCATTATGGCAAAAGATATCTTATTCAATATGGAAGCTCGCGAACAGCTCAAGAAGGGCGTTGACGAGCTTGCCAATGCAGTAAAAGTAACCCTCGGCCCCAAAGGTCGTAACGTAATCATCGAGAAGAAGTTCGGTGCTCCCCACATCACCAAGGACGGCGTGACCGTAGCCAAGGAGGTGGAGCTTGCTGATCCCTTCATGAACACCGGCGCACAGCTCGTGAAGTCAGTGGCATCAAAGACTGGCGACGACGCAGGTGACGGTACTACTACCGCTACCGTACTCGCTCAGAGCATCGTGAACGTAGGTATCAAGAACGTGACCGCTGGTGCCAACCCCATGGACCTCAAGCGCGGTATCGACAAGGCCGTGGCCAAGGTAGTAGAGAACATCAAGGAGCAGGCCGAGGCTGTAGGCAGCGACTACGACAAGATTGAGCAAGTAGCAACCATCTCTGCCAACAACGATCCCGAGATCGGTAAGCTCATTGCCGACGCCATGCGTCGCGTATCAAAGGATGGTGTCATCACCATCGAAGAGGCCAAGGGCACCGAGACCTCTATCGGCGTGGTTGAGGGCATGCAGTTTGACCGTGGCTACCTGTCACCCTACTTCGTTACCGACACCGAGAAGATGGAGTGCGTGATGGACAACCCCTATATCCTCATCTACGACAAGAAGATCTCTAACCTCAAGGACTTCCTCCCCATCCTCGAACCCGCTATCCAGACCGGCCGTCCGCTCCTCGTTATTGCTGAGGATGTTGACAGCGAGGCACTCACCACCCTCGTGGTAAACCGTCTCCGTGCACAGCTCAAGATCTGCGCAGTGAAGGCTCCCGGCTTCGGCGACCGCCGCAAGGAGATGCTCGAAGACATTGCCATCCTCACCGGCGGTATCGTCATCAGCGAGGAGAAGGGCTTGTCTCTTGAGCAGGCTACCATCGAGATGCTGGGCCGTTGCGACAAGGTGACCGTATCAAAGGACAACACCACCATCGTCAACGGTGTAGGCAGCAAGGAGGCTATCGCCGACCGCGTGGCACAGATCAAGGCACAGATCGTAGCTACCAAGAGCGACTACGACAAGGAGAAGTTGCAGGAGCGCCTCGCCAAGCTCGCAGGCGGTGTAGCCGTACTCTACGTAGGTGCTGCCTCTGAGGTAGAGATGAAGGAGAAGAAAGACCGCGTGGACGATGCACTTTGTGCTACCCGCGCAGCCATCGAAGAGGGTATCGTGCCTGGTGGTGGTGTAGCCTACATCCGCGCTATCGATGCACTCGAAGGCCTCAAGGGCGACAATGCCGATGAGACCACCGGTATCGAGATCATCAAGCGTGCCGTTGAGGAGCCCCTCCGCCAGATTGTTTCAAACGCAGGTAAGGAGGGTGCTGTAGTGGTACAGAAAGTACGCGAGGGCAAGGGCGACTTCGGCTACAATGCACGTACTGACGTATATGAGCACATGAAGGCTGCCGGCGTGGTCGACCCCGCCAAGGTAACCCGCGTAGCTCTCGAGAACGCCGCCTCTATCGCCGGCATGTTCCTCACCACCGAGTGCGTCATCGTGGAGAAGAAGGAAGAGAAGCCCGCTCCCATGGCTCCCGGCATGGGCATGGACGGCATGATGTAATTCCTATCATATAGCAATAGACGAAGGGGAAAGCGCTTGCTCTCCCCTTTTTTATTACTTTCTCTTCTTTTGCGATGCACATAAATGTTTATTATTGACGGCAACCATTCGCACGAATGCTACATTAACTTGAAGCGCACCTTGGCCACCACGTTCATCGGGCGCAGCTGGCACACGTTGCGGTAGATATTGAGGTTGCTGTAGTTGACCTGCGTGTAGGCTTGCTGGTTGAAGAGGTTGCTGGCCTCCACCTCGAGGTCGATGCGCTTCATCTTGTACTTCATCTTAGCATCGGCAAACCAGGCATGGCGTCCTTCGTCGGTAAGGTTGTTGTAGCTGTCCTCGGCCGAGGCGGAGAGGGTGAGTTTCTTCGTCAGGTGCAGGTTCATCGTCAGGCGGTGGGTGGCCGTGGTGATGGTGCGTGCCGAGGCTGCACTGCCCTGTACGTAGCTCTGACTCATGCCACAGCCCGAGCTGAAGACGAGATTAATCTGGCGTATGGGCGTGATGGTGCCTGCGCCGCCGAACGACAGGTTGCGGTACTCCATGGGGTAGATGATGCCGCCGATGTACTGCTCGTCCTGAGTGAGCGAGGCGTTGGCGAAGAGGCTCAGCGTAGCTTGCCACCAGTCGAAGCCCTGGCTGAGGCTGGCTCCGGCGCGGTAGGTGTCGGAATGGGTGTCCTGCTCTATGCCCTCGACAATGGAGGTAACTCCATCGTAGCGGTATCCGTACACGACATTCTCGTCCATGTGGGTGTAGCTGACCTCGGCATTGGCAAAGGTGCCCGAGAGGCTGTTGGCATAGCGCACATCGGCATTGGCGGCGAGTGTGCCGCGATTGAAGAGGCGGTCCACGTAGTCGCGCTGGAAGGTGCGGTAGTTGGTCATGATGGCTCCCTGATAGATGGCATTGGGGTTGCCCACGTTGCGGTGGTAGCGCACGCTGGCTCCGCCCGACAGTTCATTGCCCGTATAGCTGAGTGCCAATGACGGCGCCACAAGCAGCTGCGTGTGGTGATAGTTGCCCGAGTGGATGCGGTCGTCGAGGTTCTGCGTGTTGAGGTTGAGCGGCAGGGTAAGGGTAGCCTTGAAGTCTTCGTACTTGTAGGTGTACTCCTGCCCCAATACCAGTTCGTAGAGGCGGTACCACACATCGTTCTGCAAATCGTCACCAGTGAGAAGAGCATATCCACTGAGGTCGCTCTCCACGTGGTGTATGCCACCCGTGAAGTTGATGCCGTAGTTGAGGCGGAAGTTGCCGAGCCCTATGCCATAGCCCGTGTGGAACGTGGCGGCGTAGTGCTGCGAGGTGATGTCCTGCGTGTAGCGGGCGGTGCTGTCGATGCTCACGCCGAGGGTGCTCGGCCTGTGGGCAGCGCCCACGGAGAAGTTGAGGCGGAAGTTGTTGTCGCCGATGCTGCGGATGGTGTTGGCCGTGTTCTTGATGGAGAACTCGGGACGGTCAAACCGCTGCGTCACGCGCTGCGCACCGCTCAGGGCGTTCGAGGTGAGCGTGCCCGTCACGGCATCGCGGTTCCACGAGCCCTTCACCTGCAGGCGGTTGTTGAAGAATCCCTCGTCGGCATTCCACTGGTAGTGCGCCTGGACATTGAGGTTGTGCAGGTGGGTTTCAGATGTGAGCGTCTCTTCCGTCACGAGGCGTGTGTCGGCAGTCACGAAGCGGTCGTTCATCGTGTAGCCCTCGCGGCGTATATCGTCGTTGTGGTAGGTGGCGTTGAGGGTGAGCTCGGTGTCCTTGTTGAGCTTCTCTAGGTGGTTGAGCCCCACCACATGGGTACGGTTGTCAAGGTATCGGCGCTTGGGCAGCCCTGCACTTGAGGGCATCACCGCCCCCATGGGGCAGAAGGGGTAGAGCCCCACACCGCCTATGTTGTATTGCTCGGTCAGTTCGGTCGATACGTCGTTGCCCGCATTGTCGCCCTTGTAGACGGTCATGTGCTGGCGGCGCTTGCCGAAGTACATCGCCGTGGCCTCGCCAGCCATGAGCGGATTACTGCCTACGTTACCTTGCAGCTGGGCACCGCCACCCAGCATGGTGTTGATGGCAAAGGTCCCCTTGGCCTCGGGGCGCAACTTGAGGTTGACGGCCACTTGATCGGTAATCTCCTTTCCCTGCAGTGACTTGATGGCTTGGTGGTTCTCCATCACCTGCACGGTGGCCACATCCTGTGCGCTGACATTCTTCGTAGCCAGTCCATAGCGCGAGTGCAGCATGTCCATGTCCTCGATGTAGAACTTCGAGATGCTCTGCCCGTTGTACTTGATGCCTCCGCTCTCGCTCACCTCCATGCCTGGCATGCGTTTGATGACATCGGCAATCACGCGATCATCCTGTTGCGAATAGGCTGCCACGTTGTAGTTGATGGTGTCACCGCTGCGACGTATCTTGTCGGCCACAATGCTCACCTCCTTGATTGTTATTGATTGTTCCACCGTGAGGAAGTCGAGCCGCTGCGAGCGGTTGGGCACCATCTTTATGTTCTGTCCGATGGTCATGCCCGCCGCCGTTACCACTATGGAGTCGGTGTCGAAGGCGAACTCCACCTTGTAGTAGCCGCTCGCCACATCCACATCGGCAAAGCCGAGGATGATGCCCTTGCCTTTGGGCGATACGGTGACGTAGGCATCGGCGGCCTTGCCGTCGGCACCCTTCACGTAGCCGTCAATGACCGTTTTGTCTTGGGCAACGCTATTCAGCGTTATCGCCGTCAAGAAAGTGGCAAATAATATGTGGTGAAGCCTCGTGTTCATCGTGCTTTGTTTTTATGGGTTGGTTATTCCAGTTCGAGGGGGTCGTAGGGGGTAAAGATAGAGATAGATTCGCGTGGTTCAACTTTTCCATTAGGCATAATCTCTGCTCGACGATAGTCTACTGCCTTATACCAATTCTCTGCAAACTCGCGCTGCATTTTCTGTACCTTCTCGCGCTTTTCCACCTTGTAATCCTTGTATTCGTAGCGAATAATCGGGTATCTGCGTGTTTCTATTTTTACGGCCTCGAAGGTATAGAGTGTGTCTGTGTCGTGCGCTTTGAGGATAAGCCCGGGCAAACCGCCAAGTTTCCAAGGCCCCTGGCGCACAGGAATATCGGGAGCAAACCAAGCCACATAGTCCCGCCCACGGAAATGACACGTGGCTTTTTGGCAAGTATAGCCCAATACCTCTTGCATATCAAAAGAGATAATCCACGACTGGCGGGGAATAGGCTCTGAATATTGTGAATTATACTTTTCTAACCAACAAGGCATACAGGCGTATTCAGTAAGAATATCATTCTTCATATATAAATCTGAAAATTCATATTGATCCCATTTGCTTTTGTCCTTTCCACCTGGCCCTAACCAACTTGGTACAGACTGAGCTTTAGGGTGTGCTTTGTTCCATTCGCGCAGTAGCGAATCTCTATTATAGACAAACCAACTATAATACCTGGAGATGCTATCGCCTACATCCAAACGTTGATAGTCGATATAGGTGTTCATATCGGCTATGCTATCGGCATTCATGGCATACCATACACGGAGGCGCGTGGAGTCTATGACAGACATCTTGCCTTGATTTTTCTTAATGGGAGCACGTGCTCCGCCCTGCTTTTGCTGGGCCACCACCGATGCAACAACCAATACAGCCGTTGCAGTAATCAAAAATCTTCTTGCATTCATAATTGTATTCTCTTATTTATTCCAGTTCAAGGGGTTCGTAGGGGGTGTAAATGGATACGAGTTCTTTCATTTCAGACTTTCCATTGGGACGGGCCTCAACACGATGAGCACCTGCAGATTTATGCCAATTCTCGGTAAACTCACGCTGCATCTTCTGTACCTTTTCGCGCCTTTCCTTCTTATAATCCTTATATTCGTAGCGAGTAATGGGATGTTTGCCTGTTTCTATTTTCACAGCCTCGAAGGTGTAGAGTGTGTCTGCATCGTGCGCTTTGAGGATAAGCCCAGGCAAACCGCCAAGCTTCCACGGGCCTTGGCGTACTGGGATATCGGGTGCGAACCATGCCACATAATTGCGCCCACGGAAATGGCATGTGGCCTTCTGGCAAGTATAGCCCAATAACTCTTGTGTGTCAAAAGTGATTATCCATGACTGTTGAGGGAGAGGCTCAGAATACTGAGAATTATACTTTCCTAATCCATGAGGCATGCAGGCATATTCGGTAAGGATTCCATACTGCATGTATAGGTCTGAATATTCATATTGAATCCATGTGCTCTTCTTCTTACCTCCTATCCCTAACCAGTTTGGTGCCGATTGTGCTTTAGGGTGTTTCTTGTGCCAATCACGGAGTAAAGAATCATTGTTGAACACAAACCAACTATAATACTTCGATATGCTATCTCCTACATCCAAGCGTTGAAAGTCGATATATGTATTCATGTCGGCTATGCTGTCGGCATTCATAGCATACCACACGCGCAATCGCGTGGTGTCTACAACTGATATTTCCCCCTGATTTTTGTTGATAGGGTTCGGTGCGAATCCTTGCTTCTGCTGGGCAAATGTGAAGGTTGCAGATAGAGTAATCAGAGCAAAAGAGATAAGTTCCTTTACATTCATAATCGTAGCTTTGGGGAGTTTGTGAATGTAAAGTTATCCCACCTGCGCTAAAGGGGCAAGAAATCATCCTTGCATTTTGCTTGCAATTGTTTTTGGGGAATAAAAAGAGCCTTGCAAGAATCTTGCAAGGCCAATAAGCGACTGTAGGACAGCTGCTTTGTTCTAAATCTGCATTGTTTCGTCAGAGCGAGAGAATGAAATAGTCCCACTCCTTGGCACCGCCATTCGGGCCGAGGATCTTCTTGTGCAGACGGCTGCGGATGCTCGACACGCTGTCGGGAGCACGATGGGTGATGGCAGCAATATCCTTGTGCGGTATGCGCAGTTTGATGAGCAGGCACACCTGGTACTCCACGTCGGAGAAGTCATAGAGCGAACGCAACTTGCGGGTGAAGCCCGACGACATCGCATTCACCTTACGTTCCATCTCACGCCAGTCATCATCACTCATATTTGTGCCCGTGGCTATACGCTCACACAAAGTGATGTAGTCGTCCGAGCGGAAGAAGTCATCCTCCACTTGCTTGATGGCATCGGATAGCACGGTGGGACGAAGACTTAACTCCTCCTTAACAGCACGCAGATTCTCTTCGGCACGACGCTTGCGCTTGGCCAACCCTACAGCATAGAGTACGACAATGACTATGATGAGCAGCAATATGATGAACAGATAATGGTAGGTGCTGATGGTATGCTTCAGCTCACGCTCGCTGGTGGAGAGAACATAATCCCGTAGAGGTGGGCCTTCAGCATTTTGCTCGTATCTCGCGAGATCAAGAATCTCTGCCTTTCTACTCTCTGTTATCGTCGCCGAACGTCGCCAGATTTCGGTATAATCTGTCCACTTTGTAGTCATAGTACTATCATCTATAATACAAAAAGGAGTGATACGCCCATTCTCTTCGTATAGTGTGTCATTAAGATGATAGTCTCCTAACTCATGCAGTTTAACCCAAACAAATTTTCCATTTGTGCGTAAATGTACGCAACAATACTGATTATCGGTGTCATAAATCTTGCATCGGGTATATTGGTCAAGATCCAGATATTTTTCGATACCAGTAGAGTCGATAATCCCAATCATCATCCATACCCCCGTAATATCGAAGCCTTCTGATGTTTGCGGCGTCTCAGTCTGTTGCCGCTGCCCCAAGCAGGAAGATAGTAGTATCAAGATAAGAGAAAGTATCGCGATATATCTGTTCATGATTTATATATACAAGTGGATTTGTTTTGCAAAGATAAAGTTTCTTTTTTAAGAATAGTCCAAAATGGTTTGTTAAAATAGTCGTGGCTGATTTTAATCCATCAATAAATAAGAAAGAAGGATGTTTTTGCCCAAGTTTATTCATTCCTTCCCTTCCGATACCTGCAGTTTGGATAAAAATGTGTACTTTTGCAGCCATGAACGAACAGACACGACATATCGCTATTGACGAGTTTGACTACCCTCTGCCCGATGAGCGCATCGCCAAATTCCCTTTGGCGCAACGCGACAGTTCGAAGTTGCTGCTCTACCGCGGAGGCGAAGTGAGTGAAGATGCCTTTGCATCGCTTCCCGAGCATCTGCCCGCAGGTGCACTGATGGTGTTCAACAACACGCGGGTGATACAGGCCCGCCTGCACTTCCGCAAGGAGACAGGAGCCAGCATCGAGGTGTTCTGCCTCGAACCGCTCGTGCCCAACGAGTATGTGCAGATGTTTGCGCAGACCGAGCACTGCAGCTGGCTATGCCTCGTAGGCAACCTCAAGAAATGGAAGGAGGGGGCACTGAGCAAGGAGATCAGCGTGCATGGCCGCACGCTGACACTCACCGCTACACGAGGCGAGGTGGTGGGCACGGGGCATCGCATCGACTTTGCCTGGGACGACCCTACGGTGACCTTTGCCGAGGTGCTGGAGGCTGTGGGCGAACTGCCCATTCCGCCCTACCTGAACCGCCCGACGGAGGAGAGCGACAAGCAGACTTACCAGACGGTGTACTCGAAGATCAAGGGTTCGGTGGCTGCGCCCACCGCAGGACTGCACTTCACGGAAAGCGTGCTGCAGGCCATTGACGCCAAAGGCATTGAGCGCGACGAGGTGACACTGCACGTGGGGGCGGGAACCTTCAAACCGGTCAAGAGTGCCGAGATCGGTGATCATGAGATGCACTCGGAATACATCGTGGTGGAGCGGCGGACCATAGAGAAGCTCATCGCCCACGGCGGCGAAGCGATTGCCGTAGGCACCACTTCGGTACGCACGCTGGAGAGTCTCTACTACATCGGCGTACTCATCAGCCGTTGTCCCGATGCCACGGAAGAGCAGCTGCGCGTGACGCAGTGGATGCCCTACGAGGAGCAGAACAACCGCCTCACCACGCTGGAGGCACTGCAGCAGATACTGGACTACCTTGACCGCCACCACCTGCCGGCGCTGCACACCAACACGCAGATCATGATAGCACCGGGCTACACGTTCCACATCGTGAAGCGCATCGTGACCAACTTCCATCAGCCCAAGAGCACCTTGCTGCTGCTGGTGTCGGCCTTCGTCAAGGGCAACTGGCGCAAGATATATGACTATGCGCTCGGACACGACTTCCGTTTCTTGAGTTATGGTGACAGTTCGCTGCTCGTACCCTAATGAATTTACCATTTAACCATTTACCATGTACCATTGATTTACCATTTGATGATTTTGCAATTTCAGCATAGCTGGTTGTAAATAGTAAAATTGCTAAATTGTACATAAATTGTAAATAGTAAATTGTCAAATTGTAAATAATTATTATGAAAGACAACAATCAAGAGCTCTTACCTCTCGTCGATGAAGAGGGCCGTGTGATAGGAAGCGCCACGCGTGGAGAGTGTCACGATGGCAGCAAACGGCTACATCCGGTAGTGCACCTGCATGTGTTCGACTCTGAAGGTCGCCTCTACCTGCAGCAGCGCCCCATGTGGAAGGACATACAGCCGGGTAAGTGGGACACGGCCGTGGGCGGACACGTTGACTATGGCGAGGAGATTGCCGATGCCCTGACGCGCGAGGTGTGCGAGGAACTGGGCATCAAGGAGTTTGTCCCCGAGTTTCTCATGCGCTATGTGTTCGAGTCGGAGCGCGACCGCGAACTGGTGCATGTGTATCGCACCACCTACGATGGTGACATCTGCCCCACGGCAGAGCTCGATGGAGGACGCTTCTGGACACTCGATGAGATACGCGAGGCTATGGGCAAGGGGGTGCTGACGCCCAACTTTGAACAGGAATTTATGAGAATCCTGAATGCTAAATGCTGAATGCAGCCCGAGTCTCATAAATCATAAATCATAATTCAAAATTCAGAATTCTTAAACATGAAAATAGGAGATAAAGTGCGCTTCCTCTTCGAAACGGGAGGCGGCATCGTAAAAGGATTTCAAGGAAAGGACATCGTGCTCGTAGAGGACGAGAATGGCTTCAGCATCCCCATGCTCATCCGCGAGTGTGTGGTGATCGATACCAATGAGTATAATTTTGAGAAGAAGACGGTGAAGGCCCCCTCTGACTCCCCCAAGGGGGAGAACAAGGAGGTTTCAAAGGTGGAAACTTCCCCCCTTGACTTTGGCCCCTTTGGGCGTCGACCTTCGGTTGGGGGGATGAGAGGGGGGCTTTCGATGGAGATCCCCGGTCGAGAGAAACTGAACGTTGCTCTCGCCTTTGTACCCGTCGACATCAAGCAGATCAGCACCACCATCTTCGAGGCCTACATCGTGAACGACAGCAACTACTACCTCTCCTATCTCTATGCATCCCCTTCGGCAGGTGGCATGAAGCTGCGTTCGCAAGGCATCATTGAACCCAACACCAAGCTCTTCATCGAGGAGTTCGGACGCGAGCATCTCAATGAACTGGAGCGCGTAAACATACAGCTCTTTGCCTTCAAGGAGGAGAAGAACTATCTGAAGAAACCTGCGGTAGACGTTGAGCTGCGTATCGACACGGTGAAGTTCTATAAGCTCCACACCTTCAGCACTGACAGCCCCTTCTTCGAGGAGCCCGCTCTCGTGTATGACATCGTGCGCGACGACCGCCCCGTGCGTCAGGTATACGTAGAGGCCGACGAACTGAAAGAGGCGCTGCTGAAGAAGAAAAGCGAAGACAGCCGCCCCAACCGTGCGCCCCAGCCTGCACGCAAGCAGAAGGCCGACAACACGGTAGAGGTGGACCTGCATATGCACGAACTGCTCGACAATACCAATGGCATGACGAGTGGCGACATGCTCAACTATCAGCTCGACGTGTTCCGCAAGACAATGGACGAGTATCGGGGCAAGAAGAACCAGCGCCTCATCTTCATCCACGGCAAGGGAGAGGGCGTGCTGCGCAATGCCCTGCTCAAGGAGCTCAAGAGCAAGTATGGCTCATGCATCAGTCAGGACGCCTCGTTCCGCGAATACGGTTTCGGTGCACTGCTGGTGATCATCAAGTGATTTTATACACGATAAAATAGCGCATACCCCGTTGTCAAAGCCAGGAGTATGCGCTATTCGTTTATAGCTATACCGAGAGATGAGGCATTTCATACCTGCTACACAGCCTTTGCAAGCACAAATATGCTGACACGCACACCCGGCACAGTAAGCAAAGCTGAAATGCAAGCATGGACCGTAGCCCCAGTAGTGGAAACATCGTCGACAATCAAGACATGCTTGCCCTTTAGAATCTCTGCCTCCTTCACTTGAAAGATTCCTTCCGTATTTCGCCAGCGCTCTATACGTCCCTTATGGGTCTGCGTTTCGGTATCTACTACGCGCTCCACACAACTGCTACACATGGGCACACCAATAACCTCACTGATGCCACGAGCGATGTAGTCACATTGGTTATATCCACGCTGGCGACATCTCTTTTTCGAAAGAGGTACTGGCACAATGAGGTCCACCCCATTGAAAAAGTCAGACATCTTCAGCTCCGTAGCAGCTATGCGTCCAAGATAGGTGCCCACTTCGGGATGGTCGTGATATTTCAGATGATGGATAAGGCTGCTATAGCGACCCTCTTTGTAGTAGAAGAAGTAGGCAGTTGCACGCTCCACCTCGGGCCACTCTATAAAATGCTGCATGAGCAGATTGTTGGGATTCCGCTCATAATGAGTACGGGGCAAGTCTACCAGGCAACTGATGCAAAGATGCTGTTCGCAGCGCACGAGTCGTCTACGGCATACCTTGCAATAGCGCGGGAAGAGAAATTCCTTGAGGTCAACCAACCAGTTCATGCTGTCACAATAACACTTACAAGACTTCCATCAATCCCAATCGTCGGAGTTTGCATCTGCAAATTCATCCTCATCAATGCTTGATCCTATACACTGCCGTATGGCTGCATACTCGAATCCACGCCCCACAGCAAATCGGCAAAGTTTGGCATTGACCTCATAATCATTCTTGCCACGAATGCTTCTGCGTTTGACCTTGAGCAGATCGCGCAATATATTCAGGTATTCCTTCTCATCGATAACACACATAGCCTCGCTGATAGTCGTGTCATCAATTCCCTTCATGCGCAATCCTTGAGCGATCTTGATACGTCCCCATTTATTGAAGCGGTACTTGTCGCGCACAAAAGCCGCAGCGAAACGACTGTCGTCGACATATTTTTCCTCTACGAGATGACGCAATATTGCTGTTCGCTCCTCCTCGGTCAAGTCATAGCGCTTCAGCTTGGCCTCCACATCACTCAAGCACTGCTCGCTCACAGAGCATCGCGCCGCCAGCTTGTATAATATCTCATCAGCAGTCATACCCATTTATTCAGAATTCATAATTCACGATTCAGAATTCTTTACGCACTTAATCATTCGGTCGTTGCCATAGATATCTTTGCGCAACACTACATCCCTGTATCCATAAGCCTCAAAAAGAGCTACGGTTTCCTTGCCAAGAGTCTGATTGATCTCCACATAGATGCATCCTCCGGGCGATAAAGCATCCGTTTGCCCTATCTCGGCAACAGCGCGATAGAAGCGCAAGGCATCGTCATCGGGGACAAAGAGTGCGGTATGAGGCTCCCATTGTGTAACGTTCTGCTCCATATCAACAGCTTCGCACTGTTTGATATAGGGAGGGTTGCTTACCAATATATCATAGGAGCGAGGCAAGAGCGATGCTGTATCGAGCATGTCAAGAGCAAAAAACTCTACCGAGGTACCATTGACCCGATTATTTTCACTCGCCACGGCCAATGCCCCAACCGAAATGTCGCATGCCTCTACCACCGCCTGTGGCATCAGCTTGCTCAAGCTGACAGCTATACAGCCACTACCAGTACCCAAGTCCAGGATCTTAGGCTGTCCCATTGCATGATCTGTCACAATCCAGTCGACCAACTCAGCCGTTTCGGGACGAGGGATGAGCACATGAGGACTAACCATAAATTGCATTCCACAAAACATAGCTTTCCCCTCTATATATTGCAGCGGTTCGCCCTGCTTGAGGCGAGCAACCACATCGTCTAACAAGGCAGCCTGCTCGGTCGTAAGTTCTACATTCTCTCTCAGATAATACATGGTACTGCTGATGCCTAACACATCGCAGCAAACAGCACGAATGATCGCGTTGCGTTCAGCCTCATCGGGTATTGCATCAAGCGCTTGGTATAGTTTTTCGGTCAGCCTTTTCACCGTCGTTTTGTCTTTGTCAAATTACAATCTTTTGACAAAAGTAATCATTTATTTCATAGATAACTCTTTTATATTCGACGTTTTGATAGGTTTTTCACATTTTTGTTGTAGTTGTCGCTTTTTTGCGGTACTTTTGTCTGCTAAACTAAATAATAACGGAGTATTAACACTAATACCAATACAAACAGATAATATGGACGAAAGAATGCTTAACATCGCATCGCACTTCGTAATCGAAGGCGAGATCGAAATCATCAAGCCCCTTGGTGAAGGTTTCATCAACGACACATTTGTGGTAAAGACCAAAGGTAATACACCGAACTACATCCTTCAGCGTAAGAATCACGCCATCTTTCCCAATGTTCCCGGTATGATGGACAACATCGTGAAGGTGACCACTCACCTCAAGGAAAAGATTGCTGCTGAAGGTGGCGACCCTCGCCGCGAGGCTCTCACTCAGACTCCTACCGTTGACGGACAGTACTACTGGCAGGATGCCGATGGCAACTATTGGGCTGTTTGCGAATTTATCGAAGGTTCTGTAACCTACGATCGCGCCGACACTCCCGAGCTCGCTTACAAGGGCGGTCAGGGTATCGGACGTTTCCAGGCTCAGTTGGCCGACTTCACCGAGCCTTTGGTAGAAACCATTAAGGGCTTCCACAACATCCGCTGGCGTTTCCAGCAGTGGGACGAGGTTATCGCCAAGGACCCCATGGGTCGTGTAGCTGAACTCAAGGAGGAAATCTCATGGATCGAGAGCCGTCGCGAGAAGATGCTCGACTTCTGGAAGATGGTAGAAGAGGGCGTACTTCCCATGCGTGTCACACACAACGATACCAAGCTCAGCAACATCCTTTTCAACGAGAATGGCGATGTTCTCTGCGTTATCGACCTTGACACTTGCATGAGCAGCACCTCACTCAACGACGTAGGCGATGCCCTCCGTTCATACACCAATACCGGTGCAGAGGACGACCAGGACCTCAACCGTGTATCAATGGACATCAACATGTTTGAGGGTTACATCAAGGGTTATCTCTCAGAGCGTAAGGCTTCAATGACACAGAGCGAGATCGACTGGCTTGCTTTCTCAGGTATCTACATCACCTACGAGCAGGTTCTCCGCTTCTTGATGGACTACATCGATGGCGACAACTATTATAAGGTACGCTACGATGGCCACAACCTCGTACGCACACATGCCCAGTACAAGCTTCTCACCAGCATGGAAGAGCAGTACGACCGCATGCAACAGATTGTACGCGAGGCTGCAAAGTAAAATCATTTACAATTTGACGATTTACAATTTACAATTTCATCTCCGCGGACTTCGCAAAATTGTCAAATAGTACAATTGTAGATCAATGGTAAATAGTAAATTAACTTTCGTTGAAGTTGCTACGCTCGGCAGAGCCTACAAGCAGTCTTTGCTCTCGCTTAATTGCAACTTTGTCAAATTGTAAATAAAAACAAAATTGTAAATAGTAAATTGTAAATCGTTAAATAGTAAATTTTATTATGAGTCAAAATCAAAACAAGGCCGGCATCGCACTTGCCATTTGCGGTCTGTTCTTCTTCGCCATTGGTTTCGCTTTGGGTATCAATGGTTTCTTGACCCCCGTGCTCAAGGGTGCTTTGGATATCACTCCTGTGGTAGCTAATCTTTTGATTGCGTTCAACTTCGTACCCTTCTTGCTCTTCGGCTATCCCGCTACCGTATGTATCAGCAAGATTGGTTACAAGGCTACTATGGCCGTTTCTTTCGCATTGTTTGCAATTGCATTCGGTTTGTTCGTTCCCGCAGCCAAGTTCGCTTCACTTCCCTTCTTCTTGGTAGCTTGCTTCATCAGTGGTGCTGCCAATGCCGTACTTCAGGCTTGCGTGAACCCCTACATCACCATTCTTGGTCCGCTCGAGAGCGCAGCTAAGCGTACCTCTATCATGGGTATCTGCAACAAGCTCGCTTGGCCTACCACTACCGTGTTCATGACATTGGTAATCGGTAAGGGCCTCGATGAAATCCAGATGAGCGACCTCTTCTTGCCCTTCTATATTATTATAGGTATCTTCGTGGTGCTTGGTATCATCGCTCTGCTTGCTCCCCTGCCCGAGGTTAAGGCTGCCGGTGAGGACGAGGACGATGCTGCTGCATGCCCCTATGCTGAAGGCAAGACCTCTATCATGCAGTTCCCCCACTTGTTGCTCGGTTGCTTGGCACTCTTCTTCTACGTAGGTGTTGAGACCATCTCACTTGCAACTGTGGCCGACTATGCTACCAGCCTTGCTAAGGAGGGTGTTGCACTTTCTGCTTCAGCTACCATTCTCGGCTATATCCCCTCTATTGGTATGGTTATCGGTTATCTCTGCGGTATCCTCTTCATCCCCAAATATTTGAGTCAAGACAAGGCAATGCGCATCTGCGCTTGGGTTGCCCTCATCGGTTCTGTATTGGTTGCTGTTCTCCCCGGCGAGTACTCTATCTACTGCATCTTCCTCATGGCTCTCGGCTGTTCACTCATGTGGCCTGCTTTGTGGCCCCTTGCAATGGCCGACCTCGGCAAGTTCACCAAGCAGGGTGCAGCCCTCCTCACTATGGCTATTGCCGGTGGTGCTGTAATGCCTCTTGTTCGTGCTTGGGTTGAGGGTATGACCAACTTCCAAACCAGCTATTGGGTATGTGTTCCCTGCTTCCTCGTAATCCTTCTTTACGGTAGCAGCTGGTACAAGATCCGCAAGTAATAAAGCCTGACGATAGCAAATCTGAAAACTCTACTTTGCAGTTTTTAGACTTGCTATCTTAAGTTTGTAAAATTTTGCCTCTTTTTTGTTTGAATATGTGAATATTCATAAAGAAAAGTAAGCGCAGAATTGTTACTTTTATAATCTTTGTATTGCAAAACAACTATGCGCGTGTTGCACACGTATATTTTGTATTAACCATTTATTATTAACGAGTAAGAAATTTAGTATTAACTTAAAAAGTCTCAAAAAAAACATGAAGAAAAATTTACGATTGTTGTGCTTGGGTCTTGCAGCTGCAACCTTTACTGCTAGCTTTGCTCAGGCTGAGAACTACACCTCTAAGTTGGTTAATGCCGACATGGAAAAGGGTGTGATTGGTTGGTCAATTGACTTCGACAGCCACATCTGGAAGAAGAACACTAAGAGCCAGGCTGCGAAGCGTGGTTTCCATGGTGTTACAAACACTGTTGTTGAAAACTGGAAGAGCGATGCTACTTCAGGTTTGACTGACAACACCATTTCACAGACAGTAACCAACCTCCCCAACGGTACTTATGTATTCGGTGCTTACATCGGTGCATCACAGCAGGGTTCTACAGAATCAAACCGTGAGTCTGTAACAGGTGTTACTTTGTTTGCTAATGAGGGTACAACAGCTGTTGCTACAGACAACCCTGACAACTCTGCAGCTAAGTATGCTCACACTGCAAAGTTCAACGTTGCTGCTACTGTAACTGACGGTACTTTGAACGTAGGTTTGAAGGCTGAGACAACCAACGCCAACTACCTCGTTATGGACAACGCTACACTCTACTACTTCGGTGACATGGATGCTGCTACAGCTCTTGATGAGATGGCAAAGATCGACATGGCTGCTACAGTAGCTATCGCCGACACTTGCTTCGCTCACAAGATGAACGTAGACTCATTGGCTCTCATCAACGAAGCTAAGGCTGCTGCTGAGGCTGTAGCTACTGCTGGCGCTCTTTGGCAGGCTGACGAAGACCTCTACTGGGCTATCTTCAAGGCTACAAAGTCAATCGCAGACTACCGCAGCTTCAACAACGCCATCGCAGCTGCTGAGGTAATTGCTGCAGGTGAGTGGTCTGAGCAAATCAGCGACATGGTTGACGCATTGAACGCTTCTATCGTTGCAGCTAAGGCTACATACGAGGAGGCTACCAAGCATCGTCCCGAGTTGAACGAGGAGAAGACAGCTTTGAACGAGGCTGCCGCTTTGGTTGCTCTTGACAGCAGCTACGTATACCTTGACTGGTTCGATGAGGAAGGTATCTACGAACTCCCCGTAGGTGATGCTGTAGGCGAATACTCTGACGCTAAGATTACAGCTCTTGAGCTTCTCTCTGAGGAGGCTCGTTTCGTTGTAGATGCAGCTTACGAGTATCAAATAACTGCAGTAGAGGCACGTCACAAGTACGACAGCTTGTATGCTGAGATGCAGGCTATCATCGACAACCCCAACACTGTAGACACATTCCCCATCGTACTCGGCAAGAGCGAGACCGCTCTTAAGGGCTACAAATTGCTCGATGGTGCTACTACCAACGAAAGCGATGTAGTAACTTACGAGTCTAAGCTCTACACATTCGACTTCCCCTTGACACGCGTTCGTTTCATCGTGAAGGAGACTGGTAGCAATGGTCTTACAGGTGATTATCCTTTCTTCAGCCTCTCTTCATTCGAGATGTTCGATGCTGAGGGTAATGAAATTGACCTTACCACTGACAACCTCACATCAAATGCTTGTCACAACACTTTGAACTCTAACACTGACGGTTCAGGTATCCCCGGTTTGATCGACGATGAGCCCGGAACATTCTTCCACTCTACATGGGGTACAGTTGTTAATGAGCATCACTACCTCGAGGTAACTCTCCCCGCAGGTGAGTACACAGCATTCAGCTTCGTAATGACAGCTCGTGGCACCGGCCATCCTCACCAGTTCCCCGCTGTTCTTGAGATCACTCACCTCTCTGACGCAACTTCTGACCTCTTGGCTGCTATCAGCTCAGCTAAGACCATGAATGCATATCAGGGTACTGCTCCTGGTTTCTACAAGGAAGACCTCTCTGCATTCTATGCTGCTCTTGCTACTGCCGAGGCTCTCACAGAGGATGCTAACGCTTCAGAGTCTGACATCTACGCTGCTATCACAGCCCTCGAGGATGAGCAAAGAAAGATTGATGAGATGAATGTACTTATGCCTGAGGCTGGCAAGAAGTACCAGCTCATCTCTGCTGGCCCCTTCTTCGGCAAGCAAGGTCTCCACAAGGCTATCACTGTTCATAGCGACTCAACACACACCAACTGGTTGTGGTGGGAAACTGCAGCTGCAGACAGCGCACAGCAGTACTTCAGCTTCGAATACATCCCCAATGCTGAGGGTAAGAACTTCTACGCTATGAAGCACGAGGCTACAGGTCTCTACGTTGGTTCACTCTTCGATGCAGAAGGTGAGGTTGTAGATAACGCATTCGGTTTGAATGCAACTCCCGACACTGTTGAGCTCGCTGCATTGGGCTATGGCCAGTTCGGTTTCGTTCACGAGAACCACATGATGCATGCTGGTGACCACAACAGCGGTGTAGTAAGCTCTAATAAGGGTGCTTATGGTGGTACTTACGGTGTTGCTTCTTCACTCGTATCATGGACAACCTCTGCATACAATGCTTCTGCATGGTACATCCGCGAGGTACACACATTGCCTTACGCAACTAAGAGCATCTCTGACCTCAACTTCGTATCTGAGAGCATCAACCTCTATGCTGGTATCAACACATTGGTACTTGAAGCTGATAAGGACTGTGCATTTGCTGATTTCGTTGCTTACGACGTATTGGGTAATGTAATTAAGGCTGACGTAAATGCATCTGGTAAGACTGCAACTGTAATGTTGGATACAGCAGCTGTTGAGTCATTCTCATTCGCATTCACTAATGCTGAGGGTGTTGCTTCAGTTACAATCAATGGTTCTATCTCTAAGCTCTCTGAGTTGCAGGCTGCATACAACGAGACCTTGGCTATCAACCCCGAGGAGGGTCACCATGTAGGTCAGTACAGCGACCTCGTTGAGTACAACGCTGCTCTTAAGAATGCTGAGACAATCTTGGCAAGCGGTGGTTCTGACGACGAAATCGTGAACGCTATCGCAGTTCTCGACTCAGCAGTTGCACACTTGCAGGTTAACTTGCCTCAGGCTGACAAGACTTACTTCATCATCAGTGGTTTCGACGCATTCAATGAGAAGCATGGTGTAGATATGGCTCTCTACGTGAAGAAGGATGGTACTCCCGCATGGAGTTATGTAGGCACAAGCGCTAACAGCTACTTGTGGAAGTTCATCCAGAAGGAGGAACTTGTAAGCGGCGAACCCGCATTCTACCTCCAGAACGTAGCTTCAGAGACCTACATGGGTTCTTCAGACAATCTCTCAGTTGTACTTGAAATGGCTGCTGACACTGCATCTACAAAGCCCTTCCGCATCGACGCATGGGGTGATGGCGTAGTAACTATCTGCGACGCTCGTTACAATAACGGTAATTTGCACTTCAATGGCCACGGTGGTGGTTCTAACGCATTCGGTAACATCGTATACTGGAGCTCTACAACAGGTACAGCGTCTGCATTGCGTATCGTTGAGTCAGCGTACTACATCTGGCAGCTCACCGAGATCGAGGACATCGAGATCGTTGACGAGTACGTAGCTCCTGCTCAGAAGGGCATCTACGACCTCTTCGGCCGTCGTATCTCAACTCCCGCTGCTACCGGTATCTACATTGTAGACGGTAAGAAGCGCGTTATCAAGAAGTAATCATACTCCTTAGATAATAATCTCGAAAGGGTAGCCAGTTGGCTACCCTTTCTTTTCTTTATTACGACATACAAATCAGCCACACTTCGGTAGCAAAGTGCTGCAGTATGAGCCAAGCAAAATAAATCTATTTGACCAGTTACAACCAATATTCTGACTGCAAGTAGAAAGTTTTCTGACTGCAGGCAGAAACATCTCTATCTGCAGGCAGAAACACTTCTGACTGCAAGCAGAAAAAGTATTCGATATATACTCCAGGGCAGACGCACCAGAATCTTCTCGCATAAATGTTTGAATTCAAATTATTTTATTTCACGCGAATCTCGCTAATCACGCGAAGACTGCATCGCAAAAGGCTCGCAGCTTACCCCGGTTGAAAGGGCTGCAAGCAGCACTCCTTGGTGCCGATAAACCGGCAGTCGTCGCAACCGACGCTCATTC
>JAFZFZ010000100.1 GCA_017557005.1 Bacteroidaceae bacterium
AGCATCTTTAGGATGTTGCGTCTTATAAGGTTTACTATCAAGCATAGCCTCAATGTCTCCACGCTTAATGAATGACAATCGACTGCTAATCCTTGAGGCCTTGAGATTGCCACCCTTTACCATATTATAAACCGCTTGACGAGATACCCCTAATAGTTTACCTGCTTGGGCAAATGATAGATACTCTTTGTCCTTAACATTTTCTATTGGCTTCTCTAATTTGATTGATAGAGTTTCTGCTTCAGCCTGCTTTACTCTTTTATCTCTCACTGCTTGCTTGTAGGCAAGATTAGCACAACGGTGGGAACAATACTTTGTAGATACTTTTTGGGCTTCGAATTCCACACCGCACCATTGACAAATCTTTGTAATTCTAATACTGCTTGTTGCCATTTTTACATCGTTTTTAATGTTCATTTCTCCTATATTTTGTCAACTATCGTCAACTATTGTAAACCATTGTCAACATTCTCCATCACTTTGCCAACCACAAAGTGGTGGTTTTAGTATCGCGGTACAAATGAGGTACAAAAATGAGCTGAAAAACGACTATATTAGACCTATATTAGTCATATAGCAAAAAGAAAAGGCGCTGATAATCAACGCCTTTATAATCAATAGTAATATTTTGTAATTGTTGTTAATCGTGGGTTATTTGCCGATGCAGAAGTGCTTGAAGATGTTTTGAAGCACGGAGTCGGTAGATACCTCACCTACGATGTCGGATAAGTGGTGGATGCATTCGCGAAGATCTTGTGATACGAAGTCGCCTGAGAGGTTCATGGCGAGGCCATCTTGCACGCGGCGGATGGCTCCGAGGGCGTGGGTGAGGGCTTCGTAGTGGCGGGCATTGGTGATGATGACATCGCTCTGTGAGATGTCGGGTAGGGCGGCGGCCTCGACCAAATGTGATTCTAACGCTTCAAGGCCGATGCGGCTCTTGGCTGAGATGAAGAGTTTGGGAGCATCGATGTGGGCATAGGCCTGCTCCAATGCGGTACGCTCTTCGGGCGATACTTGGTCGCACTTGTTGAAGAGGAGGAGGAGGGGCTTGTCGCTGATTAATTCTGAATTTTGAATTCTGAATGCTTTACTCCGCGCTTCGCTTGGAACGCCCCCGTCGCTTTGCGACACCCCCTCTATGAACAGAGGGGGAGTTTGAGAGGTGGCATCAATCATCCAGAGGACGATGGAGGCCTGTTGCATCTTCTGATAGGTGCGCTCAATACCGATGCTCTCCACTACATCGGTGGTTTGACGTATGCCGGCGGTATCGATGAAGCGGAAGGTGATGCCGTGGAGGTTAACGGTGTCTTCGATGACGTCGCGTGTGGTGCCATGGATATCGCTCACGATGGCACGCTCTTCGCCTACGAGGGCGTTGAGGAGGGTCGACTTACCCACGTTCGTCTCGCCGATGATGGCTACGGGCACGCCGTTCTTGATGGCATTGCCCACGTTGAAAGAGTGGGTGAGGCGGGCAATGACACGCTCGATATCGTCGGCAATCTGCGAAAGTTCGCTACGGTCGGCAAACTCAAGTTCCTCGTGGTCGCTGAAGTCGAGTTCGAGTTCCATCAGCGAAGTGAGATGCAGAAGCTTGTCGCGCAAGGCCGAGAGCTCTTGGCTGAAACCACCACGCAATTGGCTCAAGGCAAGGCGGTGTGTAGCGGCCGAGGTCGAGGCGATGAGGTCAGCTACAGCCTCGGCTTGGCTAAGGTCCATCTTACCATTGAGGAAGGCCCGCTGGGTATATTCACCCGGTGCGGCAAGGCGGCATCCGCTATCGATGAGCAGGCGCAGAACTTGCTGGAGGATGTAGGATGAGCCGTGGCACGATATCTCCACCGAGTCTTCGCCAGTATACGAATAGGGCGCACGAAAGAGAGTGACGAGTACTTCATCGAGCATAGAGCCATCAGTGCCAATGAGATGGCCGAAGATGGCGGTGCGTGCTTTGCGCTCGGTGAGCGGAGCCCCTTGTATGGGGCGGAAGTGCTGACTGGTGATGGCAATGGCCTCGGGACCGCTAACACGGATGACGCCGATGGCTCCACCCTGAGCGGTGGCAATGGCACAGATGGTATCGTGTGTATGCATAGTGTTTCGTTAGTATCTTCACTTTATTAATGCAAAGATACAATAAACGAGCGAAATATATAAAGCTTGCTTTAATATTTTGCAGCGAGTGCTAATTATCTTCGTGGTTTACCACAAAGATGTACAATAAACGAGCGAAATATATAAAGCTTGCTTTAATATTTTGCAGCGAGTGCTAATTATCTTCGTGGTTTTACCACAAACTATGCCGCCACATCCTCTTTGTCGATAAGATATTTGCCAATGAGGCTATCGAAGGAAAACTCACCAGGCCCAGTAATATATAGGATGATAAACACGGTGAGATAGATGAACGATAGTTCTTTGGCAGCAAAGGCATCGCCTCCGTGAACGACAAAGAAGGCAACGGCCATAGCGATAATCATGGGGATAAGCGTCACACGTTGCAAGATGCCGAAGATGAGGGCAAAGGAGCATACCACCTCGGCAAACACAACCAACCAGAAGGAGATGGTGCTACCCAACCCGAACGGGTCGGCAAAGAGGTCGGCCATCGAAGCATGCAACATCAGTTTATTGTATCCGTGCGAGAGGAAGAGGAGTCCAAACAGGATGCGGATGACGAGAATCAGGGTGGAGTAGATACGAGTCTCGTCAAGATAGGCCGGGAAAAGAAAGTTTTTGAGTGTCATGCGATGGTCAATTTTTTAGGGTTCTTTTCCCTCTTTAACACAAAGCACCGTGGCTTTGTTCAATGACCTCGTAGCACTCGGTGCGGCTTAGTTGTGGTGATAGGGTAGGTTGTTGAGGATGGAGAGGGCACGGTAGAATTGCTCGGCAAAGATGACGCGCACCATCTGATGCGAGAAGGTCATCTGCGATAGTGAAATCTTGCCCTGAGCGAGCGCATACACCTCGGGAGAGAAGCCGTAGGGCCCACCGATGACAAACACGAGTCGGCGGCTCACGGTATTCATGCGTTGTTGTAGCCATTGCGCAAAGCCATTGGAAGTAAACTCCTTGCCCCCCTCGTCGAGTAGGATGACATGGTCGCCCGGCTGGATGAGTTTAACGATTTGCTGTCCTTCGCGCTCCTTCTGTTGCTCTTGCGACAGGTTCTTCACATCCTTGATGTCGGGGATGATCTTCATCTCGATGGGAGCATAGTGGTTTGCGCGGCCAAGATAGTCGTCTACCGCTTGGGTAAGGTATTTATTGTCGGTTTTGCCGATGGCGATGAGCAGGGTTTTCATTGTGCGATGCTTTTATTGGACAAAATTACACAAAAAAATCCGCATACGCTACACATATCCTAAACGAATACTAAACTTTGCTAAATATTGCGGTGCAGCTCCCGTATGTATGAATTTTATTTCATGCGCGTGCACTTTTATTAAGAAATTCTGAATATTTTTGAAAATCTTTTGTATAAAGTAAAGATTTGTGTACCTTTGAAAGGTAAATTGGCTTAATATACAAAAAATACAATACGACATGAACAAAACTTTGAAATGGACGCTCGTAGGCGTCGTGGGTGTAGGCTTGGCTGGTGTGCTGAGCGTGCGCACATTCATGCCTCATGTAAATGAGGATTTGAAAGACGAAGTGGTGAAGCAACCCCAAGCTCCTAAGCAAGGCCGCACACTCAATGTGCAGGCCGTAGTGTTGGATAAGGTGCTGATTGCCGACGAACTCTTTGTGAGTGGTAACGTGATGCCCGATGAGGAGGTAAGCCTTGCTTTCGAGACCTCGGGTAAGGTTACCGAGATCTACTTCCAAGAGGGCGCCTACGTGCGCGAAGGCGACTTGCTTGCCAAGATCAACGACGAACCCCAACAAGCCGAGTTGCGCAAGCAGGAGGCTCAGCTCAAGCTCTTCCAAGACCGTATGTATCGTCAGAATGCTCTGCTCGAGAAGGAGGCCGTCAGTGAAGAGGCTTTCCAGGAGGCACAAGCCAACCTCGCAGGTTTGCATGCTGAGATTGATCGCGTCAAGGCCAACATCGCTCAGCGCGAGTTGCGTGCCCCATTCGATGGCGTGCTCGGTCTTCGCGAGGTGAGCCTTGGTGCGTATGTATCGCCCACCACACCCATCGTGAAGCTCACTAAGATGAATCCTTTGAAGATTGAGTTCTCAGTGCCCGAGCGCTATTCAGGCGTGTTGAAGGCAGGTGCTCGCCTGAACTTCACCGTTGAGGGCGACCTCGAGGAGCGCACTGCTAAGGTATATGCTACCGATTCGCGCGTCAATATGGACACACGTACCTTCACCGTGCGTGCTTTGTACGACAACTCTGATGGTGCCCTCTTCCCCGGACGTTATGTAAATGTAAACCTCCTCACTCGCGAGTATCCCGATGCTATCGCCATTCCCAGCCAGGCCATCATCTCTGAGATGGGTCATGACAAGGTGTTCCTCTATAAGAGTGGCAAGGCTCAGTCAGTTATCATCACCAAGGGTATCCGCAACGAAGGCCTCGTGCAAGTGGTGCAGGGCCTCGAGGTGGGCGATACCGTCATCACTACGGGTACCATGCAGTTGCGCGAGGGACAGAAGGTAGTACTTGACGCAGTGAAGCAAGTTGAAAATTGATTTTAATTTACCATTTCACTATTTACAATGTACAATTTATTTACAATTTGGCTAATTGCTAACCGCGAAGACTAAATAGTAAAATAATACAATGGTACATCAATAGTAAATAGTAAATTGTCAAATTGTAAATAGCAGAGTAAAGCTATGAATATATCAGAACTAAGTATACGCCGCCCGGTGCTTGCCACCGTATTTACGCTCATCATCGTGCTCTTCGGTGCGATTGGTTACATGAGCCTTGGCGTGCGCGAATATCCCTCGGTGGATAACCCCATTATTTCGGTGTCGTGCTCATACCCTGGAGCCAATGCCGATGTCATTGAGAATCAGATTACCGAACCGTTGGAGCAGAACATCAACGGTATCCCCGGTATCCGTTCGCTCACCAGTGTGAGCCAGCAGGGCTCGTGTAATATCACCGTAGAGTTTGAACTCTCTGTAGACCTCGAGACGGCCGCCAACGACGTGCGCGACAAGGTGTCACGCGCTCAGCGCTTCCTTCCTCGCGATTGCGACCCTCCCACCGTATCGAAGGCCGATGCCGATGCGTCGCCCATCCTCATGGTGGCTATCCAGAGCGACAAGCGCTCGTTGCTTGAGCTCAGTGAGATTGCCGACCTCACCGTGAAGGAGCAGTTGCAGACCATCCCCGAGGTGAGTGCCGTGAGCATCTGGGGTGAGAAGAAGTATTGTATGCGTCTGTGGCTCGACCCCGTGAAGATGTCGGGCTATGCCATCACACCTATGGACGTGAAGAATGCCCTCGACAAGGAAAACGTAGAGCTTCCCTCGGGTAGCATCGAGGGTAACACCGTAGAGCTCTCTATCCGTACGCTCGGTTTGATGCACACCACCGATGAGTTCAACAACCTCGTCATCAAAGAGCAGGATGGCCGCATCGTACGCTTCAGTGATATCGGTCGTGCCGAGCTCAGTGCCCGCGACATCAAGAGCTACATGAAGATGAATGGTGTGCCCATGGTGGGTGTCGTTGTTGTGCCTCAGCCTGGTGCCAACCACATCAACATTGCCGACGAGGTGTATGAGCGCATGGAGATCATGAAGAAAGACCTCCCCGAAGATGTCAACTACAAGTACAGCTTCGACAACACCCGCTTCATTCGCGCCTCTATCTCCGAGGTGAAGGACACCGTCATCGAGGCCTTCGTGCTCGTAATCATCATCATCTTCCTCTTCCTGCGCGACTGGCGTGTTACGCTCGTGCCCTGTATCGTCATTCCCGTATCGCTCATCGGAGCCTTCTTCATCATGTACCTCCTGGGCTTCTCTATCAACGTGCTCACCATGCTTGCCATCGTGCTCTCCGTGGGCTTGGTGGTCGACGATGCCATTGTGATGACGGAGAATATATACATCCGTATCGAGAAGGGCATGCGTCCTCGTGCGGCAGGTATCGAGGGAGCCAAGGAGATTTTCTTTGCCGTTATCTCCACCACCATCACCCTGTTGGCCGTGTTCTTCCCCATCGTCTTCATGGATGGTATGACCGGTCGCCTCTTCCGTGAGTTTGCCCTGGTTATCGCCGGTGCGGTAGTGATTTCATCCTTTGCCGCCCTCACCGTGACACCCATGCTTGCCACCAAGATTCTCAAGCGTCGCAAAGAGCAGGGATGGTTCTATCGCAAGACCGAGCCCTTCTTCGTAGGTCTCAACACCTTCTATGAGCGTTCGCTCAAGTTTATCCTACGCCATCGTCTCGTAGCCCTCGTGGTGATGATTGTTTCGCTCGTTTCCTGTGTATGGATGTGGGGACAGGTGCCTGCCGAGATGGCTCCCCTCGAGGACCGCTCGCAGATTACCATTCGTACTATGGGCCCCGAAGGCGTGACATACGAATATATGCGCGACTACACCGAGGACATCAGCCACCTGGCCGATTCGCTCATGCCCGATGCCGAGTTTATCACCGCTCGTGTGTCCAACGGTGGAGGTAACATACAGATCACGTTGAAAGACATCAGAGATCGCGACTACACCCAGATGGAGGTAGCCGAGAAGCTCTCCAAGGCCGTGCAGAAGAAGACCGGTGCCCGTGCCTTCGTTCAGCAGCAGTCTACCTTCGGTGGCCGTCGTGGCGGTATGCCCGTGCAGTATGTGTTGCAGGCTACCGATATCGAGAAGTTGGCCGAGGTACTCCCCGTGTTCCTTGCCCGCGTATATGAGAACCCCACCTTCCAGATGGCCGATGTCAACCTCAAGTTCAGCAAGCCCGAGGTACGCATCGATATCAACCGTGAGAAGGCCAACCTCATGGGCGTTCACACCCGCGACATTGCGCAAACCCTCCAGTATGGCTTGAGCGGTCAGCGCATGGGCTACCTCTACCTCAATGGTAAGCAGTACGAGATTGTGGGTGAGATCAATCGCCAGCAACGCAATTCACCCTCAAACCTCAAGTCCATCTACATGCGTAGCGCTACAGGCGAGATGATACAGATGGACAACCTCGTAGAACTTGTCGAGGGCATCGCACCTCCGAAGCTCTATCGCTACAATCGTTTCGTGGCCGCTACCATCTCGGCAGGTTTGGCCGAGGGTAAGACCATTGGCGACGGTCTCAACGAGATGGACAAGATTGCCGCCGATGTGCTCGACGACACCTTCCGCACCGCTCTTTCGGGTGAGTCTAAGGAGTTCCGCGAGAGCTCATCGAGCCTCTTCTTCGCCTTCGGTTTGGCCCTCGTGCTCATCTACCTCATCCTGGCAGCTCAGTTTGAGAGCTTCAAGGACCCCATCATCATCATGATCACCATCCCCTTGGCCATCTTCGGTGCCCTCATCTTCATGATTGCCGGTGAGCAGACGATGAACATCTACTCCGAGATTGGTATGATCATGCTCGTAGGTCTTGTGGCCAAGAACGGTATCCTCATCGTAGAGTTTGCCAACCAGCGCCAGAAGAATGGCGAGGACAAGCTCACCGCCATCCGCGAAGCCTCTGTGCAGCGCTTGCGTCCCATCCTCATGACCAGCACCTCTACCATGCTCGGCTTGCTTCCCCTGATGTTTGCCACCGGTGAGGGTGCCAACGGACGTATTGCCATGGGTACAGCCGTAGTAGGCGGTATGCTCATCTCTACCATCATGACCATGTATGTGGTGCCCGCCATCTATAGTTACATATCTACTGACCAATCAAAATTGGAGGACAAACAATGACACACCGATCTATATACATAGCAGCCCTGCTACTCACCTTTAGTGTAGCAGGAGCCACCGCCCACGGCAGAGTGGGTGATGACGAACTCAGCAACGACTCCATCCTTGCCTCCCTTCATAGCGAAACGTTGAAGTCGTCCAAGGATGCCCAGTCGGCCACGCTCAGCGAATGTCTTGAGAAGGGACTCGACAAGAACTACTCTCTGCGCATCATCCGCAACAAGGAGCAGATGGCCGCCAACAATGCCACCATGGAGAATGCCGGCATGCTCCCCTCGGTGAGCCTCTCGGCAGGTTATAACGGTTCGGCCTATAGCCGCAACACCCAGTCGCGCGACGGTGCTACCACCCAAGACCATGGCGTGTACGACGACGGACTCAATGCCGGCATCGACCTCTCGTGGACCCTCTTCGATGGTTTCAAGACCGTAGCCAACTACGACCGCTTGCGCGAGCTCAGCCTGATTTCCTCTACCCAGACACGCCTTGCCGTCGAGGACTACATGGCCGATCTTACTGCCGAGTACTACAACTTCGTTCAGCAACGCCAGCGCCTGCGCAACTACGTGTCGGCCGTAGAGCTCTCACGCGAACGCCTCCGCATCGTATATGAGCGTTGGATGATCGGTTCGCTCTCTCGTCTCGACCTCCTCCAAGCCCGTGTCGACTTCAATGCTGATAGCGCCCAGTGTCTCAAGCAACGCGAGGCCCTGGCATCATCGCGCATCCGTCTCCACGAACTCATGGCCGAGGATAGCCTCAATGTCAACTTCGCCCCAGCCGAGAGCGATATCGACCTCCTTGTGCTCCCCCCGTTTGATAGCCTTTGGGTGCAAACCAAGGACAACAACGCCTCTATGATCATGGCATCACAGAATCGCAACCTGGCCGAGATTGAGCTTCGCAGCGTACGCTCGCGCAACTATCCCTACCTGAAGCTTGGTGCAGGCTATGGCTACAATACCAATCACTACGGTGCTGGTGCCACCCTCAAGCGCAACCAGTGGGGAGGCGATGTAGGCCTCACCCTCGGCTTCAACCTCTACGATGGCAAGCGTCGTAGCGAGCAGCGCAATGCCCGCCTCAGTGTCAAGAATGCCGAGCTCGAAGAGTACGACCTCACCCTCTCGCTCTACACCGACCTTGCCGACCTCTGGCAAGCCTATGAGAACAACCGTATGCTCCTTGCCCTCGAGAAGGAGAATGTCGTTGCCGCACGCGAAAACTACGACATTGCCCACGAGCGCTACCTCCTTGGCGACCTCTCAGGTATAGAGATGCGCGAAGCCCAGAAGAGCCTCCTCGATGCCGAAGAGCGCATCCTCGTGGCCGAGTACAATACCAAGCTCTGCGAGATCTCGCTCCTTCAGCTTAGTGGTGGCATTGCCGCCTATCTGAAGTGATGCGATAGTGCACCTCGCTATATACAATGCTCCCCGATTCTCATGGTAGAGTCGGGGAGTACTGTTTCTTGTGAGGAGTGCAATTATAACTCCTATGATGCGGCTATCCGTTACGCCTTGTCTTGTGGCTTGTTTTTCAAGAACTCGTCAGGCATTATCACCTGGTCGTTCTGTCGCACGCCCATGAAGTGGGGCGACATCACCTCGATGCCAGCAGCGTGGAATATGTCTTGAATGTTTCCGTGCAACTGCGAGTAGATGGCAGCCATATATTCAGGATGGCGTGTATAGGCATTGATTTGGTACACCACATACCAGTCGTCCAGTTTTGTCTGCAATACGAAGGGGCGTGGCTCGGCCTCGATGTGTTGTGTAGCCAGTGCCGCCTGTATCATCAGCTGGTGCACCTGTTGCCAAGGCACCTCGTAGCCGAAGGTCACATCCGTATGTATGATGAGTCCGTACTCCTGAGCCGAAGAACTGTAGTTTGTCGTCATTGATGACATCACGAATGAGTTGGGCACGGTCACAATCTCGTTCTTCGGCGTCTTCACACGTGTCACCAGCGGCGTCTTCTCTATGATGTCGCCCATCGTATCGTTCAGCTTGATGCGGTCGCCCACGCGGAACGGACGCATGAAGGTGATCACCAATCCGGCCATGAGGTTGGCGATGAGCGTGCTCGAACCCAGCGAGATGATAAGACCCACAAATACCGAGATACCCTGGAATACGCCCGAGTCGGCTCCAGGCAAGTATTTATATACCATCGCAATCATGAAGGTGTAGAGCAGTATGCGCACGATGTGGAAGGTAGGCATAGCCCATTCGGGGAAGAAGTTCTTCAGCTTCAGGTTGCCACTCTCGATCTCCAATGCCACGTAGCGAGCCAGTCGTACCAGCCACTTTGTAGCATACCATATCACGATGATGCTGATGAGGTTAGGTATATATCCTATCACACCCATGACAATCTTCTTTATGGGTATGAGGAAATAGCTGAGCAGTTGCAGTGCAAATCCCTTCGTGCTCGGGAATATACCGAAGATGATGGGGAGCGATATCAGTAGCTGCAATAGCACCACTATCCACTTGACAATTTTGCTGGCCACCACCAGTAGTTTCACCTGTTGCTCAGTGTCGAGAATCTCGTATGCCTGTATCTTGATAGCCTTCAGCTTGGTATCCTTGAGTGTTTGTATCCTTGTCTCAATTCTTGCAAATCCCCACGAGGTGAGTCGGTAGAGGAAGAACTGTGCCACCAGCACCAGCAAGCAGTAGAGCACACTCCTTATCGTGCGCCATATGCCATACTGCTTCTTCATCTGGCGGAACTTCTCCACCACTATCTGTTTGCGGTTGGCCACGAGCGAGTCACGGCTTATACCCTCCCACATGGCATCGGCATCGGTGAATGACACCAGCACCTCGGTGTCGTACATGATATCCGAGAATATATCCGTATTCTCTATATATACGCGGTTGGGGTCAAGGTTTATCTTCTTGCCAATGAGTTCGATCAGCTCCCCCGTCTCCTGTGCACGTTGCGATACCGATTGTCCGCCCTTCTTGCTATACAGGTAGAATAGCGTGTCGCCATCCACCAACACCGGTGAACCCTGTGTAGTGCGTCGGAGCGAATCGATAAACACCCTCTGTCTATGTCGCTTCAGCGAGTCGCTTGTTATGATGCTGAGCTTATATTGCTCAAACTCCATTCTCAGGTTTGCCTCACTCAGCTTCGCCTCTTCCAGCGATTGCTGCAGTTGCACCTCACTCTGCTTCGCCTCCTCCAGCGACTGCTGTAGCTGAGTCACCAGCAATAAGTCAGGGTTGGGCACCGCTACGGCCGTGTCGGCCACTACGGCAGAGTCACTTGCGGCATGGAATATCTCCCGGATGGCATTTGTGATTTGTGCCTTTGCGCTGAGAGTGCAAAGCGCCCACAGACAAACGATAAATACGCGTTGTAATTTCATTCTACAATCCTATTTTTTGAAACTGTGGGCAAAGTTATCAAAAGTTAGTCATACAATGCATGTTTCGTGCCTGTTTTTCTTTGCCGATAGCAAAAATCGTGCTTTATCCCTTGCGTAGTTTCGTTCCGTCGCACACCCAACGTTCGGCCCCTTCCAGATGCCTCTCAGCCTCGGCCCTGTCTATGGCATGCACTCGCAGAGCCGATGAGTTCGGGTAACGGTTAAAGTACGTGTCGTTCGTCATATACAGTTCGATGCGCTCTACGGTGCTATCCCTGCCCACCACGTTGTAGTAGTTCACTATCTTTGACGCTATCCTCGGCAACACCTTGATGCCCCTTCTTCCATCCTTGAATACCATGAGTGCCACCATGTGCCAGCGCTCTTTGCTACCATATAGCTGCTCCTTCTGCTTCGGTGTAGGCTTGTGCGATATCCTGATGTGTCGGCCATACCGCTCGTTTATCTCCATCATCAGTTGCCTGAACACCCGTCCGTGTGCCGATGAGTCCACTATCCCGTTATATCCGATGTAGTAGTGTATCATCTCATGTATGATGATATCCTCCACCTCCGCTTCGTCCAGGTCTATTCGCGTGTTGATGCGCAGCTTAAAGTCGTAGCACACCACCTTGCCCAGCAGCGTTCTCCTCTTCTTATATACACACAGGCCGAGGAAGGACTTTGCATCGCTTAGCTCTATAGGCAGCTTGGGGAGCTTACCTTCAAATATCAGTTGGTTAAACTCCTCAAACTTCTTCTCTACGTAGGGTATAGTCGCTTTCATCCCTTCATCTCCTTATATGCTGCCAATCCTTTAACCGTTAGCAGATACTTTTGACGAGGGTGGCGAGGAGAGTCGGGATAGAGTAGTCGTACATATCCGTTCTTTATAGCTGGAGAAAGTGAATACTCAATGAAGTTAGGGCGATCCTTTAATCCGATTGCTGCCATCATCTCCTTTACGGACAGTTGTTGCTCTGCAACTGCACCAATCAGACGCTTGACATTTTCACTCTCTGGGATTATACTTGTTGGGGTACTTGTTGGGGTACTTGTTGGGGTATTTATTCGGTGCTTGTCCTCTACTTGTTCGGTGCTTGTCCGCTCCGCTGGTGCGCTTACCAGCATATACCTGTTCTTCAGCTCGTGATTTTCTCCCATCAACAGGTTGCGGAAGAATTTGTTTAAGAAGCTATAGTCCTGGCTGATACCTTTGGCTACATTTCTATAGTTGGCCCTTACCAAAGCATTGCGGAAGTACCATGAATGCAACTCAAACAAATCGTTGTTACACTCAAAGCCTATTGACTTGAGGTATTTGATGGCAAAGATAGCGGTGGTTCTTGTATTTCCTTCGCAGAAAGGATGCGTCTGCCATATCCCCGAGATGAATTTTGCGATATGCTCCACTACTTCGCCCATCGACAGACCTCGATAGTCGAACTGCTTCTCCTGCTCAATATCATATTCCAATGCCATGCGCAGGTCCTGCCATCTGCCATAGGTCACGGTGTCGCCTTGCAGCACCCATTCCTTTTTCGTGATGTCATAGGTCCTCAGCGTACCCGCATGCTTGAACACCCCTTCGAAGATGGCACGATGAATAGCCATCACACCTGCAGCATTGAATGTGAACGAGGGCGAGCTGATGAGTTTTGCTATGTTGCCCGACACACGGTCAGCCTCCTCCTTTTCATCATCGTTGTCGTCGTGCTTGGTCTTCGATATGTAATACTGCTTTATCTGCTCGCGCGCTTCATCGATGGTGATCTCGCCCTCGATGTGTTGACGGGCAGTCTGCTTCAGATATTCCGATACTTGAAGTCCATCCACAGCCTGCAGACCGATGGCCACACGCCACGCTTCGGCACGCTCACGCTTATGAGGCTCGCTCGCTCTTATATATTCATCGAAGTTGATATATGGCTGCTCTTCGTTCATATCTTTTATTCCTAAGTTCAATGCCCTATCTTCGCGGTTTGCCGCAAAGATAATCATTTATTTACGATTTACACATCCTTTATTCTACACTTCTCTTCAATTAACTAACGACAAGTAGCTCTTGTTTTAATTTTATAAAATCACACATTAATCTAATGTAATCACTTTTTATTTCGTCATCCGTCACATTGCCGTTTATGTTATACTTCCGAATAATTTCTATCATATATGGAGTAATATAGCTGAGTAAGTTTTCTTGAACGTAATCTTTAATATTCTGTTCTGACAAATCTTTAGTAATATTCATCAAATCGCCAACCTCATCTTTGTTTGTAAACGGTGAATAAATACAACAAGAACTATATTGAGGATAATGCTCAAAACTGTTCAGCCAAGGGTTCTTTATTACAATATTAGGGTATTCCTTTAATCCATAAATTGTTTTTCGTGAACATCTATGGTTTGTAATATTATCTAATTCCAACAAATATCCATTGATGGATTTAATGGGTTTGCATTCACTGTTATTTGATGATACTTTCTCTAATTTATAGATTTTACAATCTTTCCCAAATAAAACAACTTCAGAACAAATAAAATTAAACATAAGGGCATTATGGAGATAGGCATCATTCCAAACCACTATATTACCTGTAAGTATGTCTTGGTGTTTTTCTCTGATGCTATCAATTTCTGTTTGTCTGACATTGTTTGTTTCATTTGATTTTAGTCCGCTTACAAGAAGCAAGGTAGTTGCTTCAAAAAATCGGTCTGCAGTTATCGCGTTGCCATCAAATGATATTATTTCACAAGGTATATTGATCTTAGACAAGATTGATTTTTTATAGATGTTTTTATTGTATGCATACGCCGTTAGACAATAATTAAGATATTGTAAATCAATATTTCTTTCGGGCGTTTCATTTTCGTTCTTACATGCATTCCATTCTTCTATGAAAGTACTAGAAATCAAGTCAATTGTTTTAGGAAGTAATGCTGATAGCAGTGTGTTTGTAACCCATTCTCTACCTTTATAAGTCAAATTATCTCTTGATATGTCAACGATAGTATCAGTTGCTCGATTGTTTAGGTTCCATTCGAACCCAAGATATCCAGTTTTCCAATAACCAAAATGTGCGTTCGACACTAATACGTCTCTAAGTAATAGTCGTTCAGGAAGGTTCTTATGGTTTAAGTTATTATTAAACCACAAACTAAACGATGAACCAAATTGTTTTTCAAAAAAATCAAAAACCAAAATACCTTGTTCATACCTATATGAATATTTGTAGTCATCTTTAATAATAGGCTGTAAAAGAGTATCGGTCAATACTTCATTTCTAAAACTACGTTCGGAATTCACAGTACTATAATTGAAGCAAAGGTATTTTACATATCTAAATGTTTTGAAAACAAAGTTATCTATTTTTGCCAAATATATATCATCTCCTTCGCCTCTAAAGGTATCAACCGAATCTAAAACTTCCCAACTAAAGGATGTGCCAAATAGTTCTGAGAATTTTTCTTTATTTATATCAATTCTAATAGTTGTTCCCCTTTTCCTTTTAATATTTTCTTCGACAATGGAACAATACTGATTATCTGCTGCAGATCTAAAAATAATACGTTTAGTTTTTTCGTTTGGATATGCCGTTTCTACCTCGAATGTTTTTGCCACAAAGAAGATTGATTGTAAACCGATTCCAAATGCAGCCGTAGGTCTTAACCAATATGGAATAAGTTTATAGTTTTCTGCATATCCTTGTTCTCCTTGGCGACTATCACCCACATATTTTGTCATTCTCAACAGCGTGGATTCAGAAATTCCTGTACCATAATCTTCACATTCGATGTGTATGGTGTCTTTCTGTTCATTTAACCAAGTTATAGTTAAGTTTACAGGATACTGTCGATAAATTGAAGAAGTAATTTCATCAGGGAACTTTATAGAATCCACAGATATGTTTTTATCCCTAAAATAAGCATCATATAAACCTGCGTTAATATCATTCCACATCTGAATTTTACTGGCATCAAAAGCATTCTGTACAATCTCTCGAATAAAAGCAAATCCTGGTTCCTTGTATATGCCTCCACCTTGTAAGATATTAAACATCTTCTTTTGTGACATAGTGAACTTTAAGTTCAATAATTCAGGACTCGCTTGAATTCCCTTGTATAAAATCTTTATAGAATCCTTTGTAATAATGGGAGGCAAACCACCTAAATCTATAGGTGCGATGTTTGGCCATTCTTTACTCTGATTACTTACTTCTTCTTCTAACCAGTCGAACCAATTTCTCGCTATCCTATAAATGTTTTCATCAGCACAATCCAATTCTGCTTCTATTTTTGAGGGAGATATAAGCATATGTCGAACTGAAGCGTGTTTCTGTTGATGCAAAACAGATGTTTCGGGCATTTTCTTTACAGAAGCTATTGAAAACGTGTTAAACCTATTGTTGTCAAAATCTAACAAATCTCCTAGTCGTATCAAACAAGCAATGAAACGGGGATGTATATAGTCTCCTTTATATCCATTGGCCGTTTGATATAATCGAGTCATCACATTATTAAAACTATCTCCATGCAATAGTGCTATATCAGCCAACAACTCTATAAAACGATTAGGAAGTTGTTCTGAATAGTAGTTGTCTGCTAATCTTTTAAACTCATCATTAGACAAAATGTTATCAGCGCTTTGTTTTGCATGCTTGTTTCTAAATATCTCGGAGGTTAATACTACGACTGCATTCTTAACTTCTAGCGCCCATTTGAAATTATCTTGTTCTAAGTCTTTCGGATTGTTTTTATATGACAATAACAATTTAGACAATTCTGCTATCACAGAATCATTGCTATCTGCCAAACTCTCAAGTGTGTCCTTAAAACTATCTTTTTTCCATTCTTCTTCGATAATCTTATATGTAAGTACCATACCAATATCGTGGGTCAAACAGGCCATTAATATAAGGAATGTATCCGTTGCTCCCAATTGTTTGATACGCTCTTCTCCTAGTAAACATTGAATATTATTTACAATAGTCATAGAATGACTAATATCATGCTTACTATAATGAGGGAATGTACTGGAAATTAAGTTTAATCCTTGAGTAAGATTCTGCTTATTTAATCCCCAAATAGAATATAATAATTCATAATCTTTGTCCGCCTCAGATAAAAACTTAAGATGTTTTTCTAAAGTATAGTTTTTGTAAAATGTAATATTTTCCATAATTTTTCTTGTTTCTTTTATGGCTTAATCGCATACTCCTCACGCGTAATTGGTGTTTCGGGGTCTACAATGAGGACTTCATCGTAGGTGAGTCCGTATAATTGGCATACGCGCAGGTTTATTTCGTTGCTTGTGGTTGCGATTTGCGTTGAGATGTCTTGGCATGCGGTGCGATAAGCGTTGAAGTACTCATCCCATTCGTCTTGTTCGAGCAATGTTAGTTTTATCTTTTGCTTCTTCAACTCCTTTAAGAAGTCTGCAAACTCTAATTGGTCGAAGGTGGACAATGCTCCCGTAATCTTGATGTCTTGGAAATTGTCGGATAAACGACGAAGGAAACGATTGCGCTTTGTTTGCAATTGCTCATTTAACGAAAGCATTTTGTTTGTGAAGTTTGACAACAGTTCTGCTTTGTTCGAATACTCAGAATTTAGCAGGTCTGGTATAGGGAAGGGATTGATAAATAAATTTGAGAATACGAAATACCCACCCGAAAACTCAGAACTTGTATTAGATATAAAGAACCACGCAAGTTTTGAATTAAGAATGGCGAGATAAGGATGATACAAAGATGTATAGTCTTCCTTCAGTCTTAATAATGAGCACTTGTCATTTGTAAACATTTCTCCAATGCTATCAAAACTCATCTGACACTTGTTCCCCAAATATGGGGTGATGATTTTTGCATTAGCAAAAAGAGATAAATCACGACAATTATGTAGCGTATACCAGAATTTAGGATTTGTCTTATACTTAATTTTCTTGGCAATAAGTGTCTCCTTAAAATTCAATAAATAAGAATAGGTAAGAGGATATTGATTCTCTAAGCTGTTTTCATCTAAGGCTATAGTTTTACCATTCTCCAAAGCATGTGGATAGATAACAAAAGAGTCACTTGAAAGAGGAGCAAAGGCATGAACACTGTTTCCCATTAGTATGGGTTTTAACAAGTCAGCTTCTAATTCAACTTCTCCCTTTAAGGCTTTAGAGTAACCAATGAATTTATCACCTTGTATCTTTCCGTTTAAGATAAAACAATCATCCATACCTGTAACAATACCTCTTCCTACATTAGTAAAGAAGTCTGCAACTTTAGAAGGTATATTTTGAATTCTATTTAATACTTTCTTTTGTGAAGCATTAGTTAAGCACCATTTTTCTTTTCCTAATCCTTCGTATTCTATATCTTCAAAGGTGACACCCGATGATAACTCTAAAGGGTTGATTGATGCATATTTAATGCAGCTATTATCATTAGATAGTTTTAATATGCATGTATAAGTCAATGCATCCTCGAATACCAAATGAGAACCAAAATGAACTATCGATTCTATGGAATGATTCTCTGCGAGCAAGGTGCGTATACTTTCACCAAGATTACCAGCCATAAAATTATGAGGCAATATATAAGAAGCGCATCCTTGGGGATTTATCAGAGATAAAGCTCGCTCAATGAAAAGTATATATAAATCGTAACGACCTTTTGCTGATGCGTAGTTTCTCTCGTAAAATTGCGATTCTAATTCTTGATTAGATTTAATACCCTGTATTCTTACATACGGCGGATTACCAATCACAATATCGAATCCCCCTTTCTCGAACACTTGCGGGAACTCTTTTTGCCAATCGAAGGCTTTGTCGCCTGCAATGTCGGGGTCGGATATCAAGGAGTTGCCGCACTTGATATTTCCACTCAAAGTACTCAGTTTGCGTTGTGGCTTGGCTGTGCGTAGCCATAGTGCCAGCTGGGCAATCTCTACGCTCTCTTCGTTGATATCGACACCATAGAGATTGTTTTCCAAGATGGACTTCTCCACATCCTCAAACACGATAGAAGAGCCTGCAATCTTGGCTTCCATCTCATCAATCAAGGCGTGCTCCTTCATCAAGAAGTTAAGCGCTGCATTGAGGAAAGCACCACTACCGCACGCAGGGTCGAGAATGGTGATTTGTAACAACCACTCGCGATATTGCTTGAGTCGTCCCAAGAGTTGCTTCTTGGTATCGAGCTGTCGCTTGCGGTCAGAGAAGTATTCCTCCTCTAGAATGTTCAATGCCGTCTTCTTCTCCGCACACAGTTTGCCCACCGTGTTCTCTACGATATACTTTGTGATATATGATGGGGTGTAGAACACGCCATCCTTCTTTCGTTTCGATTTTGAGGTGTCCACCTCTTCGCCCATGATGCTTTGGGTTACCTCCTCAATCTCTGATAATGAGTGCTCGAAGATATGGCCAAGAATGTTGACATCCACATCGCTCTTGAAATCATACTCTGAAAGTCGGCGTGTGTGCTCATGGAGCAAGTCATCAGACACAATCAGTGAATCCAATACTTCATCTGACTTGAACAATCCTCCGCTATAAGCATAGATGCCTTTACTAGGATTACCTGCATCCAAGTAGCCAAAGTATTGCTTGATTCGATTGTAGAGCGGAGTGTAGGCATCAAGTTCTTTTAGCATCTGCCATTGCTCGAGTATTTGAATCATCGAGTTGGGAGGCAGCAGGCCACCATCTTCGGCAAAGAAGATAAAGAGCAGGCGGTCAAGGAACTTCTGTGATTTCTTATACAGCAAGAGTTGCCAATCCTTCGCATCAGCCCCTTCTTGAGGAGGGTTGTTCTTGACGAAGTCTGCATACAACGCCTTCTTGAACTGCGAATAGTCGCGATACAGCTGGTTGGTAATGTGGTCTTCTGATGATACGGAAGCCGTTTTCATCTCAATGGCTGTTCCCTTTTGCATTTGCGTCCATGCAAGGCATAGGTAGAGTTTCTTGAACTCCTCTTCCGTCATTGTGAAGAGGTCCCACTCATAATACTCAACGGAATTGTCTATATAGAAGTTGAGCTTTTCGAAATTGGAGATGATTACATACCGGGCCTCCTTGTTCTGATTCTTATAGTGGAATGCCTGCGGTTCTACCTTTCTTAAATCGGTCGTCTTATGATCTTTGAGTTCTATGATACCAATCACCTTGCTATCGAGAAGGATTGCACCGTCGGCCTTCTTGGCATTGGCCTCGTTCTTCTGCTCGGTTATCAAGTTGTAGTTGGGCGATGGGTTGAGTGTATATCCCAACACCTTGACAAATAGTTCGCGCAAGAATCCTTCTTGGAACTGCTCCTCCTTGCTATGACGGATATTGTCCTGTATCTGAGTGTCAAGGAAATAGTTCTTATACTTTCCCCATGCTTCGGCCACTTCGTCGTGAGGGAGTGCCGCGATATACTTGTCTAAGATGTTATTCTGAAAGAACATGTCGGTATGTATTTTCGTAGTTTTCTTCTATCTTGCAAAGATAGCAATGAGCGAGCGAAAATCCAAGTTTACTTGAGATTTTCTCAGCGAGTGTAGCTATCGAAACATAGAGCGTAAAGATACTAACTTGAAAGCTTTATACTCGAAATTGTTTTTTCGGCAAGCCTCTTGGCTTGAGAAGTTGGGAGTTGGGCGTAAGGAATGGTGGAATTATTCTTAAAATTAATCTATTATTTGTAGGTTATAAAAATATTACCTATATTTGCTGCAGATAATAAACAATTGAGCCTATGCCTACCATATTTATTCTCTTCGGGTTTCGCTTCATGTTTTATGCCAATGACCATGAGCCTATACATGTGCATGTAATAAAAGGTGATGCACACGCCAAGTTTACCATTGATCCAGTAGAACTCGTGCACAATGATGGCATGAAACAATCAGAGATAAAGCTTGTTGAATCTATCATCGAGGAGAACCAGGAGGTGATTGCTGAGCATTGGAACAAGTTTTTTAACAAAACCAAATAACCTGCTATTATGGAGAAGTATAACATCGAAAAGATTTGGATTACCGACGATGCGGTGTGGATACGCACTGCAGATGGTAGAGAAGCTTCGGAGAAGTTTGCCGACTATCAGCGATTGCGGTTTGCTACTCCTGAGCAGCGTGCACAATTTACTTATGACGAGTATGGCATCCGTTGGGATGAGGTGGATGAGGATCTCAGCTTCCACGCTTTCTTTCGTGAACGAAAGCCCAATCCGCTCTATGACCTTTTCATTGCTCACCCCGAGCTGAACGCTTCGGCCATTGCTCGCCGTCTGGGTATGTCGCAAAGTTTGTTCGCACAGTACATCAGCGGTAGCAAACGCCCATCGCCTGTGCGCTATAATGAGATACTGCAGACGATTCGTGCCATCGGTCAGGAACTGATAGCTATATAATAGTCGTGTAAATTATATCCTAATCCCGCCCTCTCATGAGAGACGGGATTTTTTGTTCTTTGAGGCGGTTACTTTCTTTTATGAAAATGCGCAACACTTACGCAAAAAGTACGCAAATGTTACGCAATTTCAGTAAGGATAATCTTGCAATGTTTCAGATGATTGGATGACGACGAATGCAATTCTTAAATGCTTGTACTATTTTTTGAGTTTAATAGAGTAGTCCCACTATCCATAAGGGGAGCTTTTTCCCAATGGGATACTCCATGGCATCGGCTAGTATGTAGGAGTTGGGAAGATTGGCAATCTGTTCGAATGATTTATCTTTTCCGCCTACTTCGAAGGTGATTTTACCATCAACCTTAAAGTCGCCTTGCTCCTTACCATACTCTACGGTATGTTTGTATGATAACTGGTTCACTACGAAACATTCGCGTAGAGTGCCAATATTCAGTTGTGAAGCCAGTGTGCAGAGCATATTGGGGTTTTGGATGTATATCTTATCGGGTTTCTGCATCTTGGTGACCGACTTGTTGTCGGTGTAGATCAGATGTAGTAGTTCGGCTCGCTGCATACTTGCCAAGTAGCTCAGTACGGTAGACTTGTTGATTTCCAGATAGGAAGATAACTTGGCTATATTCACTTCATAGGGGATATTGTCGGATAGATACAGCATCATAGCTTTCAGCTTTCGTGTGTAGGCTGTATCTACTCCACAAAACTGTGTCATCTCTTGGTCGATGATGAAGCTAACCACATTTTCAATGCGGCTATAATACTCTATCTTATTGCCATCGTAGAAGGGATAGTATCCCACCTGTAGATATTCCTCAAATTGGGCTTGGGGATTACATTTCTGGCAGACAACATCGCAGATACCGTCAGCATCGGAGAGAATCTCTTGCAGTGAATAGGTAGGGATGTCTATACCTTTGTAGAAATGCAGATATTCGCGAAACGATAGGCCAGGCATGGTGTAGCTGAGAACACGACGCGATAGGTCAGCGTCTGCATTGAGAATCTGTATGAGCGATGAACCAGTGAATGTGACCTTCATGTCGGGCCATAGGTCAATGATCTCCTTCACCTCCTTGCTCCAAGTGGGATATTTATGCACCTCGTCGAGGAAGAGGTGCTTGCCACCCATCATGTGGAATCGCTCTGCAAGGTCGAGTAGCGAGTGGTTGGTGAAGTATATGCTGTCCATTACGCAGTAGAGCGCTTCGCCTGCTTTCGTGCCATAATGCAGTTTGATGTATTGTCGCATGAGAGTGGTTTTGCCCACACCACGCGAACCGCGTATGGCTACCAACTGTTTGTCCCATGCGACGGTATGCATCATCTCACGTACGATGTTAAGATTGACTTGGGATATCAATATCCGGTGTTTATTGTATAAGGTCTCCATACTATTATATATAATTATTGTTTCGCTACAAAAGTAGAAAAACTTATTGCAACAACCAAATATTTAAGAAAATCGTTTACTGCAATAACCGATTTTTGGATAAAATCGTTTACTCCGATAAGCGACAAGTGATAGGGGAGACGAGAATCTACAATCGCAAAGGTGGATTTGTTTCTGGGATACGAAATCATTCAATGGCGGCGCTACTATCAAGAACTTACGCAAAAAGTACGCAAATGTTACGCAATTTCGATAGGGGGAATCTTGCAATGTTTCAGATGGTTGGATGTCAAAGAACGCAATTCTTCTCTTAGGTGTTTAGTGTTTAGTGTTTGGGGGTTAGGGTGGTCATCCGGTTAACTCTTCCCTATGCGGCACTGCTGCGCTTGCTTCCCATCTTGCGGAAGGCGCCGTAACCTATGCGCTCTATGTAGGCGCGGTTGAGTAGGGTGCGTAGCTTGTAGTCGACGGCACGCTGCTTGATGCCCAGGCGGTCGCCCAGCTCTTTGGCTTCGGCGGTGGTGAAGGTTTTGGGCAAGGCATGCAAGAAACCCAGGGCGCTGATGTAGGCTCGCTTCGTCTCTTCTTCTTTCTCTTCACGGCGCAGACGGTCGTAGATGGTGGAGGTCTGCATCATGGTGTAGAAGATATAGGTGAGTCCCCAGCGTAGGTCGGCATCGGTTACGGCAAACAGCTTCTCGGTGAACAGCTCCTCAGCAGAGCCCATCTCCTCGTGACGACGCAGTACGGCAATGATCATCAGCATACGATAGAGATTCAATCGTGAGCGCAGGATGGGTGCACGCAGGTCCTTGTCGGGCAGGGCGAGGGCGACGAAAGATACCATCTGACGGTAATACTCGTCGATAAACTTGCGCTGCTCGTCGGTGATGATGAGGCGGGGCAGCTCCTCGTCGGGCTTGCCATCGAACTGGCGCAGGGCACTCCATATCTCAGTAAGCTGACTGCTGTGATAGGTGTATACATCATGGAAAGCTTCAGCCATGGCCTCGTCCATCTCGTCGCGCACGGTGTCCTTGGCAGGCAGGTTGTGGTAGAGGAAGCGCGTAGAGAGTCCGTCCTCGAGGTTGGGGATAAACTCACGCACCGATGACATGGTGCCCGTAGCGGCCAAGGCGAGGCGTGTGTGAGCGATGTGGTAGTCCTCATCGTCGGTCTTGCGGGCGGTGTGGAGGGGTTCCTCGTTCTGTGCGGCAAGGAGGATATACATGAAGTCGCCAAAAGCACCCTTGTTGGCAGCCGTCATCTCGGCCAACTCGGGGATGTGCAGGTACGAGATGTTATCGCCATTGGCATAGAGCAACTTATAATAATTGGCCGCCGTGGTCTTCGAGGGGAGCTTGTGCATACGGCGCAAGGGGGCTTGTGGCTCGTCTACCTCTTCAGAGATGTCATTTACATCGATAAGGTTGGCTACGTCGCCCTTGGCGGCATAGGTGAGCTGACTCGCAAGACGGCTGTATCGCTTGTGGCGCTTGCGGTGGTCGGCCATCGCCTGGGCACTCTCTGAGCAGATGATGTCGTTGATGCCATCGACAAGGCTGGCCACATCGCCCACGCTTCCCTTGCCCGAGGCCGAAGGACCCACGCAGATGTTCATCATGCCGAGCGAGTAGAGGCGCTGGCCATGGCGCACGCGCACATTGCTCATGGCTGACCCCAGGGTGGGCATCATGGCCATGAGGAGCATGGTTCGTATGTCGGCATCATCGTACAAGGAGAGGGGCTCGCTCATCATCTGTGGTAGCGACTGTATCATCGCATCGGGTAGGGGATAGGGCACTGTCACGCCGTCATCGTCGGTGTGGGCGCTCATCAGAGTTAGTGGGTTGTCTACGATCCCGCTCGTCACTTCGCTGAGCAGAGGAAACTCCTCTTGTTGGGTCTCACGCAGGATGTCGGCATAGGAGGATTGGGTTTCATTAACATTGAATTCTTTCATATCGTTTTA
>JAFZFZ010000008.1 GCA_017557005.1 Bacteroidaceae bacterium
AGTGGCGTAGATATAATAGGTGTCGCCAAACTTCTTGATGGTGGGGTCGGCAAAGTAGCCGGGGAGCAGGGGATTGCCAGCGCCCGGAGTGTTCCACTCTGCGGGGAGCGACTGAGCGTGAACGCTGGTTGCGAGCAGTGATAATGCTGCTACAATAATTGAAAATTGAAAATTGAAAATTTTCTTTTTTCGCAGTCTAAATGTTTTTTATTTCTTAGCATAGCTCTTATTCGTTCTTTTGTTAATTGTTAATTTTTAATTCTCAATTCTCAATTCTCAATTTTCAATTTGATTACAAATCCACCACCCGGCATCATGTGAATGGTCTGCTTGGTAGATGCGTTGCATTTGATGGTGCTTATGCGGTAATCTTCGGCATCGTGGTGTGCATTGACTCCATCGGTGAGCAGGTGGGCCTGGTAGCTCTTACCCTCGGTAAGGAAACTGAAGTCAATGGTGAGTTCGCGCTGGCCCTCCCAGTTGGTTTGTCCGGCTATGTACCATGCATCGCCGAGGCGGCGTGCAGTGGCGATATATTCGCCCAGTTTACCCTGCAGGATGCGGGTCTCATCAAATACGGTGGGCAATGAGGCGATATACTGCGTATAGGGCTCATCGGCTTCGTAGTTGGTGGGTGAGTCGGCCAACATGGTGAAGGGCGAGTCGTGTACGATGTAGCAGGCAGCTTGGTGGCAACGTGTACCCATGGAGATGGGTTTGTTATAGATGGCTGCCCAGTCTTCCTTTGTGCCGTTGCGCATGGCTCCGGGAGTGAAGTCTACAGCGCCAGCCATCATACGGATGAAGGGGAAGGTGACGTCGTAGAGGGGCATGTCGTTCTTGAGTTCTGTCCAGCGCACCTCTTCCATGCCAAACACGCCTTCGTAGTTGAGTATGTTGGGGTAGGTGCGGTTGAGTCCCACGGGAGCATATATGCCGTGGAGGTCGAGCAGGAGCTGATGGCGTGCTGTTGCTGCAGCAAGTCGCTCTACCATCTCAATGGCTGTCTGGTCGTTGCGGTCGAGGAAATCTACTTTGAAGCCCTTGATGCCCATCTCGGCATAGTGTTTGCAAGCCTCCTCCAATTTTTCGTCGATGACGTTGAATACGGTCCACAATACGATGCCTACGTTCTTCTCGTTGGCATATTCGATGAGCTCGGGCAGGCGTACCTCATCGATAGGCTGCATGATGTTGGCCTTATTGGAATCGTACCAACCTTCGTCGAGGATGATGTATTCGAGTCCGTGAGCAGCAGCGAAGTCAATGTAATACTTATAGGTGTCGTAGTTGATGCCTGCTACGAAGTCTACACCGCGCAGGTTCCAGTCGTTCCACCAGTCCCAAGCTACCTTTCCCGGCTTGATCCAGTCGGTGCTACCTATCTTGTTGGGACGTGCAAGGGCATATACCATGTTGTTGAGCGGCATCTGTGTGTCGTCCTCAGTCACGGCAAGTATGCGCCAAGGGTAGCTATGTGTGCCTTCATGACGTGCTATGTAGTCTTCGGTCTCCTTTACATACGACATGCCGCGCCAGCGGTAGTAGTCCATCTTCTTGGGATAGGGGGCAAACTCGGCCTTCAAGCTGTTGCCGTTGGTACGAACAAACATGCCCGGATAGCTAACAATGTCGGTTTCGAGCAATGTTACCTTCGCTTTATCGCAATCAATGGTCACGGGAAGGAAGGCTACCTGGTCTTCGGCCTTGCCGATGGCTGTCTCGTGATAGATGTTTTGGAATGCCATTGCCATGGGCTTCTCCTTGTTTGTGGAGTAGGCGAGCCATGCGGTGCGGTCGGCACCAAAGTGATAGTCGGCCACCTCGTTGTAGATGGTGGTAGCACCTTTATTTGTTTGATAGAATCGGTAGGCTACGCCCTCGTCTGTAGCGAGTACGATGAGTCCGAATCCGTTTTGGAGTTTCAAATCCAGTTGGTTGGCCTTGAATGTAAATGATGCCTGGCGATACATCGGTGCTTCGATGACCTCGTTGATGCTGCTACGCTTGCTGCGTGCTACCTTCGCCTGGCTATACGCCTGCTTGCCATCGGCCAATGTGAGATCAATGGTTGAGGCTGCCATCAGCTCCTCTCCGTCAAGGAGGATGCTGAGTTGGCATGTCTTATCTAATGATAATGTAGCGATGATGCGGCCGTTGGGAGAGGTCACTTTATAAGGCTTTGCCCCAACCTGTAGGCTGCTAATAAGCATGATTGTGCTTAATAGAAGTTTGGAGAATCTTCTCATGGTATTTAATGTTTGTATTATTCGCAATTTGTCGCAAAGATACTAAATATTTTTAATATTTAAGGGTTGTTCAATAAAAAAAGGGTTGGCTCAAGCGAGCCAACCCTTTGGATTATTCAATGTGTAGTATGATTACTTAACAATGAACTTTTTACCATTCAAGATGTAGATGCCCTTTGCAGGAGCAGCTACTTCCTGACCTTGGAGGTTGTAGATCTTACCAGCCTTGCTGTCAGCGTTGATGCTTTCGATGCCAGCCAAGTAAGAAGCCTCGTCGAGCAATGTGATGTGGATAACATAGCACTTGTTGTCAATCTGGAAGCACATGGTAACCTCGACCTTGAAGGGAGCATCGATGTCGTCGTTAGAGTAGGTGAGGAACTGTGTGTAGTCGTCAGTAATGCAGAGGCCATATGAAGCGTATTCCGCGTATGCTCCGTTTGCGTTGAATGACAAACCTGAACCTACCATGTCAACACCGTCGCTGTATGTACCATCAGCCTTCAAACCCTTAGCGTAGTAGCCATCGAAGAGAGCCTCTACTGTCTCGAGACCGAGAGCTGTAGCAACCTTAGCAAAGTCGAAGTCAACCATCATGTCGTCCATGCTGATGGGGAGGTTAATCCACTCTTCACCTACAACCTCAGAATCAATGATTTCATTAACAATTTGGTAGGTGAGCTTGATGGTAATCATCTTACCGGTCTCTTCGTTTACGAGGTAGAATTCGCCTGTGTATGAATCACCTGCAACACCGAATCCGTCCATCTGGATACACTGGATTACGAAGTTCTCAGAGGTAGAGTTCAAACCAGTGATACCCCAAGGTGAACCGCTGCCCCAAGCGTTCTTGCGGCCATCTTCTGTGAGCCAGAAACCAGGCTTCTCACCCATGGTGTAATCCTTGGTGTACTTATCGCCAGTTTTTGCTGCGATAGAGTCAATGTTGAGTGCATAGAGAACGGGCTCTGTAGTGCCGATGAGTTCATCGATCTGAGCGTAAGGAATGCTAGCAGTCTTTGTAGACCAAGTGTATGTCTCGTCAAGGGCCTGTACAACATAGCTACGTGTAGCTACGCTCACAAATTCAACGTCAGACTTCTTGGGCTCTACGATAGCCAAAGTGATGTCGAGCTCGTAGTAGCTGTTACCTGCTACGAGGTACATCAATGAGTGACCCTCTTCACCGATGGCTGTGTTACCAGGCATCTGACCAACATTGAGCTGTGAGTAGTTGTTTGAAGAAGCGGGCTCTACGAAGAAGTATGCGTTGGTACCCCATGCGCAGATGATACCGCCCTGTGTCATCCAGTAACCACCGTTGTTGGCAGTGCTTGATGTTGAGAGTTCACCGTTGTTGTCGATGGCCATGAAGGTCATGTCGCCTGTAGCGCAACCGAGGAGGTTAGCGATGCTGTCAACGTTGAGCTTGATAGCAGATGTAGAGTAGTCGGTAGTGGGAACCTGCTCGATGCGGATTTCCTCAGAACCAGCCTTTGTCATTGATTCGAGCTCTGGGTTATTGTTTGCGTTGGGGTCTTCTACGATGTGAACGTTATACTTCACAACGAATGCCTTGTTGCCGTATACAATATATACATTGGTGTAGTACTTGTCGCCTACTTCAAGATTGTAGGGGTACTGACCGATGTTACAGCTCAAAGTGTCTGTAGCGGGATCAAACTTCCAAGTATCCATATAATATTGGCACTTATTGCTATAGGGTGCTGCGCAAACTTCGGGGAGTGTGTCACCTGTAGCCATATCGAGTACCTCAATACCCCAACCACCATTGTCTGTAGCGAGTCTGAGAGAGTCAACCTTAGTCTGATAGGTCTCGTCTACGCGTGCCTTGTAAAGGCTCTTGGTAAGGATGACTGAGAGTAACTCGTTGTCAATGCCCAACTTTGCAGCAGCGCCAGCGATGTTTACTTTTACGGCCGAAGAGTTGTAGTTGATACGGGGATACTGCTCTGTAGTAACCTCTGCGTTGCCTACGATCTCGAGCTTGGTGATGTCGAGCTCTACAGCGGGAGTCTCAGGCAAAGGCTTCACTACGTATGTGATATCGAATGTAGCCTGCTTGTCACCGTATGCCAATACGAATGAAGGGGTGAATGTTGCACCGCCTGCCTTAGCCAAAGTATCGGGCATCTGACCGAAATTGAGGCTGAAGTAGTCCTCTGCTGAGTCGAACCAAATGTCCTCATAGAACACGGCCTCAGCTGTGTAGCCTACGTTGCGGTAGTCGCCGCTCATCCAGAAACCACCAGGGAAGTTGGTTGAATAGTCAGCTACGAGCTCTTCGCCTGACTTGAGGAAGAACATGTCGGCGGGTTTCTCTGCGCCACTCTCTTCATCGTAGTTGTACCATGCGTTGAGGGCTGCTGCAAGTGTAGCTGTGTCAGTTTCGAGTGCAGTTGCGACTTCTGTGAGTTTGAACTCTGCTGCTACTGATGAGTAGTCGCTGTTGGTGTACTGCTCTACTGTAGCCTTGAATTGTGCGCTGGCAGGGATGCAAGCGAGCATCAACATGGCAGCAAACAATTGCTTGATTTTTAAAGTAAAGTTTTTCATAAAAAAATTATTAAAGTGATACAAAATTTATATTCTGCGGCAAAGCTAATGAAAATTTCGTTTCGTTGTGCCAATTAATGTGAAAAAATGTTATCGTCTCTTGTTTTTGAAGTGACCGAGTTGTGAAGTTCACCCCTGCGTTTGGGCGTTTAGCCCCTTTTTGGGGCTGTTTTAGGTGAAAAATGTTTATAAATAGGTTGGCGGTGGCAGAGAGCAGCGAGAGTACTGCTACGATGACGAAAACGAAGACGAAAACTTTTGCTGCTTCGTTGCTTTTTTTTAGGAGATAATATAGCAGTTGTCCACACCTTAAATTCTCCTCCTAATTTAGGAGGAGTACCCTCGAAGAGGGGGAGGTGGTACTACATCTTCTAATAATACCCCCTCCGCTTCGCTCGTCCCCCTATGTAGCTAATCTTTGTACACAAATTCTTTTAATTCTCACGCAGATCTCACGAATCTCACGAAGTTGGCTGCATCGAAAGGAGTTCTCGCAGCTTGTCGGCAAAGCCGAATGTACACACCCCGAAGGAAAACGCGAGTGTAAC
>JAFZFZ010000101.1 GCA_017557005.1 Bacteroidaceae bacterium
CAGCGCTATGTGGGTCAGTGGTGTGGCATTCAGTATCTCAAGTACGGGCCTCCACTCCTCGGCCGATTCCCATCCTAGACGCATCTTTACCGAGAAGTTGATGTGTGGATGTGCCTTTATCACCTCACTCACCTCGGTTACGATGTCGGTATGGGCGAGTATCCCCGATACGCGTCCATGTCGTGCTTGCAGCGGGAAGGGACATCCCATGTTGAGGTCGATGGTGGTGTAGCCTAGTGGCTCCACCTCGCCGATGAGATACTCCAGCTCCTTGTTGCTGCTGAAGATAAGTTGCGGTGTTACGGGTGTGTTGATATTGTTCTTAGGGTCAATGTCGCGTCGGTCCTTGGAGCGTATGCCTCCAGCCTCTACACGTACAAATGGGGTGTAGTAGCGCTCGATGCCGCCTATTAGCGCATGGTGTGTGCGGCGATACACATCATCGGTATGTCCCTGTAGCGGGGCGAAGTGGATGGGTAGCATAGATGGTATGTCAGTTTCTCATTATTCATGAATAGAGTGATTTGGCAATTCCTAACTCTAGACCGCGCAGCTCGGCCAATCCACGCAGACGGCCGATGCAGGAGTAGCCGGGGTTGGTAGCCTTGTGGAGGTCGTCTATCATCTGGTGTCCATGGTCGGGGCGCATGGGGATACTCTCGCCACGCGACTGCTGCAGTTCGAGCAGGGCTCTCATAACGTCGTACATATCTACATCGCCCTCGAGGTGGTTGGCCTCGTGGAAGTTGCCATCGGCATCGCGCTGGGTGCTGCGCAGGTGCACGAAGTGGATGCGGGGAGCAAAGCGGCGCATCATGGCGGCGCAGTCGTTGCCGCTGCTCACGCCCAGCGAGCCGGTGCACAGGCACAAGCCGTTGCTGGGGTTGGGGACGGCTTCGATGAGGGCCTGGAAGTCGGCCGCCGTGCTCAGGATGCGCGGCAAGCCCAGGATGGACATGGGTGGGTCGTCGGGGTGGATGACCAGTTTGACGCCTACCTCGTCGGCCACGGGGCACACCTGCTGCAGGAAATGGATGAGGTGGGCACGCAGCGTATCGGGGGTGATGCCTCGGTAGCGGTCGAGCTCGTGCTGGAACATCTCGAGTGTGAAGCTCTCCTCGGAACCAGGGAGTCCGGCCAGCATGTTGTGGGTGAGCAGCTGCCGCTCCTCGTCGGTCATCAGCTCGTAGCGTGCCTTGGCACGGGCGATCTCCGCATCGGTGTAGTCGGCCTCAGCGCCTGGGCGCCTGAGCAGGAAGAGGTCGAAGGCGATGAAGGCGGCCCGCTCGAAGCGCAGGGCACGGCTGCCATCGGGCATGGGATAGGCAAGGTCGGTGCGGGTCCAGTCGAGCACTGGCATGAAGTTATAGGTGACGATGCGTATGCCCTGCTTGGCAAGGTTGCGGATGCTTTCTTTGTAGTTCTCGATATACTGGAGGTAGTTGCCGGTGTGGGTCTTGATGTGCTCGTGCACGGGGACGCTCTCAACGACCGACCATCGGAGGCCGGCACGCTCGATCATCTCCTTACGCTCGCAGATGGCGGCCTCGGTCCACACCTCGCCATTGGGGATGTGGTGGAGGGCGGTGACAATGCCTGTGGCGCCGGTTTGCTTGATGTCGGCAAGGCTGATAGGGTCGTTGGGGCCATACCAGCGCCATGTTTGTTCGCAAAGTATCATAGGGTTAAGTTTGTTCAATTATCAGGATTGTTCATCAGATGGAGAATGCATTGAACCCACCATCGACAATGGCCACGGTGCCCGTGACGAAGCTGGAGGCTTCGCTGATGAGGTAGTGGATGGTGCCGCAGAGTTCTTCGGGACGTCCCATTCGGCCAAAGGGAGTGTGGCGGATGACGTCGCTACCGCGCTCGCTCCAGCTGCCATCGGGGTTGGTGAGCAGCGTACGGTTCTGCTCGGTGAGGAAGAAGCCGGGAGCGATGGCGTTGACACGAATGCCCTCGCCAAACTTTTTGGCTACCTCGGTGGCCATGTAGGCGGTGAAGTTGTTGATGCCTGCCTTGGCTGATCCATAGCCGCAGACACGGGTGAGCGGACGGAACGATGCCATGCTGGAGAAGTTGACGATGGCACCGCGCTTGTGCTCGCTCATGGACTTGAGAAACACCTGGGTGGGCAACACGGTACCCAGCAGGTTGAGTTCGAGTACCTTTTGGAACTCGTCGGTCTGCAGGTCGAAGATGGTTCCCGTGGGCGGAATGCTGGCACCGGGCATGTTGCCTCCGGCAGCATTGATGAGGACATCGACGGTGCCATAGCGGCTGAGTATGTCGGCGAGGTTCTGCTCCAACATATCGCGGTTCATGACATCTGTTTCAAGAAACATACATTCGCCACCCTCGCTGCGGATGGCAGCCTCTAAGGATGCGCCTACGGTGGTGTTGCGGCCCAGCAGCACCACTTTGGCCCCTTGCTGAGCCAGGTAGGTGGAGATGGTGCGGCCTAAGATGCCAGTGGCTCCGGTGATGACCACGACCTTGCCTGTGATATCGAATAGGTTATTATTCATGTTATTCTTTTATGATTATGTTCGTGGAGGCTAAATTACTGAATTTTATTGTGAAAGCGACAAATCGGATGCGTTTTTTTTGGAAATATTAGAGAAAAGGAGGGGTATTGACCATTTTTTTTTACTTTTGCATCATCAACGTACCCATTATATACTATCATACTATGAAAAAACTCGTCTTATCAGCACTTGTCGCATTCTTCATATCCCCGTCGGCAATCCATTCACAACGCATGCAACAGCCCTTGGGGCGTGGTGTGGCGGTAGCGGTCAATGGCAGTGCTGCCACTGTGACGTGGCGCCGACTGGCACAGGAGCCCGAGAATGCAACGTACAACATCTATGTAAACGGAAAGAAGATTACCGCTACTCCACTGGCCAACACCAACTATGCCACCAACACGACAAAGGTGCCTATAGGCAGTGAGGTGGCGGTGAGCGTGGTAGTGAACGGTGTGGAATCGGCACTGAGCGTACCATACGAGGTGAAGAGTCGCGACCTGCGCAACATGTTTATGAGCATACGGTTCGACGCGTCGCCACTGACCGCATCGGGCTACTCGACCGACTATGTGTGGCCAGCCGACCTCGATGGCGATGGAGAGATGGACTACGTAGTCAACCGTAAGAGCGTCTCTACCGGACTCGACAACTACATAGAGGCTTATCTGCGCACGGGTGAGCATCTGTGGACGGTGAAGCTCGGACCCAACGAGCTGAGCTGTGCAGGACAGGACGACATGATACTGGCCTACGACATGGACTGCGACGGAAAGGCCGACGTGGTGTGTCAGACAAGTGACGGAACCCAGTTCTGGGACGCTGAAAGCAAGACGTTCGGACGCTTTGTCAATGGCCTCGACACGGGCGACACAGACGGTGACGGCATCATCGATTATGAGACGCAATCGTCGCGCAACGCACCACGCTACATGACCGTGGTGGATGGCATGACGGGACAGGAGAAGTGCAGTGTGGAGCAAACATACAACAACTCGTATAACCGCACCAACCGCGCAGCACTGATGGGCGATGAGTATAACAAGCACGTGGGCCACGTGGGCGTGTTCTACCCCGACGGCATACACCCTGCCGTAATCATGGAGTGGCACACACGCAACAGCAATGGCAGCCACAACTACCACAACAGTGCCTTTGCCTTCGACTTCACTGATGACAAGGCAGGTGAGTGGAAAGAACTGTTCTGCAAGAACACGGGAGGTCCCGCATTCCACCATATACGCATTGCCGATGTCGACGGTGATGGACGCGACGAGATGCTGACAGGTGGCTACACCATGGACAATGACGGATCGACACTGAACGCTCCGGGCATATCACATGGCGACCGCTTCCGCACCAGCGACATCGACCCCGAACGTCCGGGACTGGAGACCTTTGCCATACAACAGAATGCGGGTGACATGCTCGGACAGATCCTCTACGATGCTGCCACGGGCGAAGCTATCAAGAAGTGGTATCTATCGAGTGTGGGCGACGTGGGACGCGGCGAGTGTATGGACGTTGATCCCAACCACCTGGGATGGGAAATGTGGAGCACCATGGGTGGCGTGTATAATGCCAAGGGCGACCGCATCCCCGAGCACGAGGCTCCCTACCCCACCGAGGGTATCTGGTGGGACGGGGCGCTCGACCGCGAGATTGTGCAGACCAGCGATAGCCACTACAACGTGTATATACAGGATTTCTATAAGGGACGACTCATCGAGATAGCCAAACTCAGCAGCTGGCGCTACGTGACGGTGTATGCCAAGCGTGCAGCCTTCTGGGGCGACATCATAGGCGACTGGCGCGAGGAGCTGGTGCTGCTGCACAAGGAGAATGGGGTGTGCGTGGGCATCGTGGGATTCACGACCGACTACACCACAGAGGTGGACAACATCTACTGTTTGCAGGAGGACCCTGCCTACCGCATGCAGTGTACGACGAAAGGATATTACCAAAGTCCCAACACAGGTTTCTATCTGGGCTATGACATGCCACGACCTCAGCTGCCGCCCACGATGGTTGCAGATCTGGTGTGGAAGAGCACCGACAGCTACACCAACTATGAGCGCACGGCACTGGCCGACTATGCCGACGGAAAAAGTCTGCTGATAGACCTGAATACAGATGAGACAATCAGCGTAAACGTAGCCATGCAGCCATCGGTACTCTATGCCATGCCCGTGAAGGGGCAGCGTGTGGTGCTCAATGGCGCGGGAAACCTGGCAGGCTCAATGGAGTTGTGGAAGAGCCAACCAGGTGTGCTCGTAGCGAATATCGGCCTCAACCATACGGGCAAGACCTATATCTCGGAAGGAACGCTGGAGGTGAATGGCGAGATCAAGGGCGACGTGGAGTTGCGTGCCCGCGGTACGCTCAGCGGTAATGCCATCGTCAATGCTATCAGCTTCGAAGGGGCACTCCACTACGAGGGATGTCGCCTGATGCCTGCTGAGCAGATGACCTTCAAGCAGGGACTTACCCTGAACAAGAAGGTGTATATGGAGATGGATATCGCCACTGCTGAGGGCAACCAACGGGCGGACCTCATCAAGGTGGAGGGTGATCTGACGGTGACAGCACCCGAAGTGGTGTTTACCATCACACCTGCCGAGAGCGATGTGCAGCCAGGCAAGTTCAAACTCATCGAATACACGGGCGCGTTTGTGGGTGAGGAGAACTTCGCAGTGTGCGGACTCACGGGCATCTCCTATAACATTGTGCATGAGAACAAAGCCATCTACCTCGTCATCAATGCACAGCGCAGTGCTGCACAGGATGTGCTGTGGATGGGTGCCACGAATAGTGTATGGGATTATCAGACTCCCAACTTCCTTCTTGGAGCCGATATCACTGAGTTTGTTGCAGGTGACGAAATCACCTTCACAGATGAGGCACAGAGCACATCGGTAGTCATCGATGAACTCATGCCTATCAGTAAGGTAGTGGTGGACAACAGTGCAAAGACATACACCTTCAGCGGAAACGGCGGATTCAGCGGTAGTGGTGCTTTGGTAAAGGAGGGCAACGGAAAGCTTGTGCTCGCAACCACGAAGAGCGACTACACCGGACCTACCATCATCAACGCAGGAAGCGTGACGGTGAAGGAACTGGCCGACGGCGGATTGCCAAGCTCTATTGGCGCAGCCTCATCGGCCGCTGAGAACCTACAGATTGGCAAGGCTACACTGATCATCGACAACGCTAACACGGCCACCGACCGTGGCATCACCCTCACCGACACGGCCACCCTGCAGGTGGCCAGCGGAACGACCTCGCTGAAAGGGAAAATAGTAGGTGATGGTATGCTGGTGAAGACCGGAGGCGGACAGCTAAACATCACGTATGCTGGAGCCAACACCTGGAGTGGAGGTACGCGACTGGCTGCAGGCACATTGGCCATGGGTGCCTGGAACACCACCTTTGGCACTGCGAGCTCGAAGATCGAGGTCACAGGCAATAGCACCATCCGCGTGTTTGACAACAACAGCACCTCGGCCATACCCACCATCAGCAACACGATCGATATACTCAAAGGAAAGACGCTCACCATCGTGGGAGGAAAGCGTTGCGCCCTACGCGGCAAGCTTACGGGTGAAGGAACCTTGCGCATATCGTTCCCCTATGTGCGTGGCGATGTGTATACCAATATGGCTGATTTCAAAGGCACTTATGAGGTCACCTCGGGACAGCTCAGACTGGCCAGTGCCATCAATCTTGCTCAAGGAACTCTGAAACTTGGCAACGAGGTATATGCTGCTCACTTCAAGGGTGGCAGCGGCGACGAACAACAGCTGACAAGTAAGATCGGTGCGCTCACCAGCACAGCTACCAACTGTACGCTTGCCTCGGGCGTGTGGAATGTGGGATATCTTGGTACGGACGACACCTATGCCGGTGTATTCAACTCGGCAGCAACCCTAAACAAATATGGCGAGGGAACACTCACACTCACGGGAAACAGCCAAGGCAAACTCAATATCTATGAGGGATGTGTGCTGGCTGGCAACACATCGGCCGAAACAACCAGCGGCGCCATCACCATACAGGAGGGAGGCACGCTTGCCGGCAATGGCAAGGTGGCGTCGGTAACGGTAAAGAAGGATGGCACGCTTGCTGCAGGCAAGAGCACCTATCTGGTGGGAGCCATCACCATCACTGGAAATCTGAGCATCAGCAAGGGAGGTGTCATCCATGCCAAGGTGCGCAAGAGCCAACGAACCGATGAGTTTAAGGTGGCTGGCAAGGCGACACTCACCTCTCCGGTATTCAAACTCGAGCACATAGGTGATGGCTTCGTTGAGGGCGACGAGCTGCCTCTCTTTACCGATGAGGGTACTATCACTCTTGTGGGTACACCGACCTTTGAACCTACTATCCCATGCGAAGGTTGCGTGTGGGACTACTCTACCCTGGAGATCGACGGCACCATCCGCGTCATCGCTGACCCCACAGGCATAGACAATGAGCAATTGACAATTGGCAATGAGCAATTGACAATTTATGATCTTACGGGACGGAAGGTAGAGATCATCACCGAGAAGGGCATCTATATTATAAATGGTAAAAAAGTAATCCGATGAAACGAATACTGACAGGACTTGCGCTGCTATGCAGCCTTACCCTACAGGCACAACAACGTGCCGAGTATAACTTCGACTCTGATTGGCACTATACCTTTGAGGGAGTAGATCATATTGCGACCTTGCCCCGAGCATTCAATGAAGACTATGCCTACCGCGTAGCCATAGACAAGCTCCCCGATGACACGGTGCGCTATACCAAGACCTTCCGATTGCCACGAGGAGCTAAGGGAAAGAAGGTGTTTGTCGAGTTTGAGGGTGCCCGACAAGCTGCCACCGTATGGATCAACGGACATCGCATAGGCATGAGCGAGAACGGTGTCATGGCCTTCGGATTTGACCTCACCCCCTACATCAACTATCGGGGCAACAACCGACTGGAGGTGCTCACAGACAATGATTGGGGATACCGCGAACAGCAACACGACGCACATAGTGGCTACCAGTGGAACAACAAGAACTTTAACGCCAACTATGGCGGATTACCCAAGCATGTGCGCCTGCATGTTACTGAGAAGCTGTATCAGACACTGCCCCTATACTCGAACCTTGGCACCACGGGTGTGTATATATATGCCAAAGATATTGACGTGGCAGCACGCCGTGCTGAGATTGTAGCCTGCTCGGAGGTAAAGAACGAGAGCGACAAAGCGCGCGAAGTAGTATATGAAGTAGAGGTCATCGACAACGATGGCAACACCATAGACACTTACAGCAGTCCGGCACAACATATCGCGGCAGGAGCTACCGCCACACTCACTGCCAAGAAGCAGCTTAGCGGACTTCACTTCTGGAGTTGGGGCTATGGCTATCTGTATACGGTGAAGACGCGTCTGATCGTAGGAGGCCGATGCGTGGATGAGGTGGCAACACGCACGGGATTCCGCAAGACAGAGTTTGGCGATGGGCTCTTCCGCCTCAACGACCGCGTGCTCATGGTGCATGGCTATGCACAGCGCACCAGCAACGAATGGCCTGGCGTGGGTATGAGTGTGCCTGCCTGGCTCAGCGACTATAGCAATCTGGAGATGGTGAAAAGTGGAGGTAATCTGGTGCGCTGGATGCACGTAACACCATGGAAGCAGGATGTGGAGTCGTGTGACCGCGTCGGACTCATACAGGCCCTGCCTGCAGGTGATGCCGAAAAGGATATTGAGGGACGCCAGTGGGAACACCGCGTGGCGCTCATGCGCGATGCCATCATCTACAATCGTAACAACCCTTCGGTCATCTTCTACGAGTGTGGCAATGAGAATATCTCCGAAGCTCATATGGCCGAGATGCGCACTATCCGCGACATGTATGACCCTCATGGCGGACGCGCTATAGGCAGCCGCGAGATGCTCGGCAGCAAGGAGTCGGAGTATGGCGGTGAAATGCTGTACATCAACAAGAGTGGCCGACAGCCGCTATGGGCGATGGAATATTGCCGCGATGAGGGACTGCGCCGCTACTGGGACGACTGGAGCTACCCCTACCATCGCAGTGGAGATGGACCCCTCTACCGCAATGCTGACGCCTCGGCCTACAACCACAACCAGGACCAGTTGGCCGTGGAGCACGTGCGCCGCTGGCACGACTATTGGGTGGTGCGCCCAGGCATGGGTAAGCGCGTGAGCTCAGGTGGCGTGAAGATTATCTTCTCGGACACCAACACTCACTTTCGAGGCGAATCGAACTATCGCACCAGTGGAGTGACTGATGCCATGCGTCTGCCCAAAGATTCATACTATGCTCATCAGGTGATGTGGAATGGCTGGGTGGAACCCGAGACGCCACAAGTACATATCATGGGACATTGGAACTACCCTGAAGGTACTGTAAAGCCGGTATATGTAGTTTCGAACACGTCCCGTGTGGAACTGCTGCTCAACGGTGTACCCGTAGGCACTGCGCGCCGTGAGTATGACTTCCTATACACCTTTGACTCGGTAGCCTACCAGCCGGGCACATTGCAAGCGGTAGCCTACGACGAGGAGGGCCACAGGGTGGCAGAGCATACGCACGTCACTGTAGGCGAAGCGGCCTCGCTGCGCCTGTCGCTGATGACCGCTCCGGATGGTATGCGTGCCGATGGGGCCGACCTGGCCGTGATAACCTTTGAGGTGGTTGACAGCAAGGGTAACCGTTGCCCGCTGGACAATCGGGATGTGACATTCACCCTTGAAGGTGCTGCCGAATGGCGAGGCGGACTGGCGAAGGGAGAGGGCAACTGCGTGCTCTCAAACACGCTGCCCGTAGAGTGCGGAATAAACCGCGTGCTGATACGAAGCCTCACGGAAGCAGGAGCCATCCGACTTACAGCCAAAGCGGAAGGACTGACACCGACGACCATTGAGTGGGAAAGCCATGACGTAGCTGTGCAGCATGGACTTAGCCTCGAGCATCAGCGCGATATGCTCCCCTCCTATCTAGGACGTGGCGAGACACCTGCAACACCCTCGTATAGCAACCATAAGGAGACCATCGCAATAGAGCGCGTTGTTGACAGCCGGGGCATCACAGATTGTGCACAGCACCCCAGCACGGATGACAATGAAGAGACCGAATGGCGCAACGACGGCACACCGCGCACCTCGTGGATCACCTACGAGCTGGGCTCTCCTGAGCGTCTGGATGAGATATCGATCAAACTGACGGGTTGGCGCCGACGCAGCTATCCGCTTGAGATATATGCCGACACCACGCTTGTGTGGGAAGGCAACACACCCATGACACTCGGCTATGTGCATTTGCCTGTTAAGTCTACCCAATGCTCGCGCGTCACCATACGCCTACGCGGCACTGCCACCGAGAGCGATGCCTTCGGACAGATTACCGAACTGGTAGCTCCCGTAGCCAACGAACTGGATCTCTACAAAGCGCAGAATGGCGACAAGGTGCGTAGTGAATTGCGTATCGTGGAGGTGGATCTGCTTAAGTGGCTCACAAAAAAGGCTAATAGCCAATCGGAGCCGACACCATAAAATCGGATGTCAGGATATTAAGTTCCTATGTTTGTAATGTAAAAGAAAGCAGCGCCGCATCGGGAGATGATGTGGCGCTGCTTCTTTTATAAACCCTACAATAGACCTTGCTATCAGTCGAGTTTGAGGCGGTCGCTATCGTCGCGCTTCTCGAAGTAGAGCTTGCGCAGGGGATTGCGGTGTGCCTCGGCATCGGTCTGACGGTGGCGATAGATATCGATGGCCATATACACGGCTTGGCGGAACGAGCTCTCAGAGGCTTCGCCCTTACCGGCAATATCGAGCGCGGTGCCATGGTCGGGCGATGTGCGCACAAGGGGCAGACCGGCGGTGAAGTTGACACCCTCGCCCATAGAGATGGTCTTGAAGGGGATGAGACCCTGATCGTGGTACATGGCGAGCACGCCATCGAAGCGGTTGTAGGTGCCATTACCGAAGAAGCCATCGGCAGGGAAGGGTCCGTAGCAGAGGATGCCCTGCTCGCGCATGGCCTTGATGGCGGGGGTGATGACGGTGCTCTCCTCGTCGCCGATGACGCCGCCGTCGCCAGCATGGGGGTTGAGGGCCAGCACGGCAATGCGGGGTGAGTTGATGGCATAGTCGGCCTTGAGCGAGGCATCGAAGAGCTGAATCTTCTCACTGATGAGCTCCGTGGTGAGAGCCGAGGCTACCTTGGCGATGGGCAGATGGGTGGTGACAAGGGCTACACGCAACTGCTCGCTGGCAAGTATCATAAGGGCCTTGGCGCCCTCGCCTATCGACTGCTCAATGTACTCGGTGTGGCCGGGGAAGGTGAAGGCCTCAGACTGTATCATCTCCTTGTGGATGGGAGCGGTGACGAGGGCATCGTAGAGCCCCTCCTTGTAGTCGAGCATGGCCTTCTCCAACGCATCGAAAGCGGCCTTGCCAGCCTCATGCGAGGCCTTGCCAAGCTCTACCTTGACCTCATCGTCGTTGCAGCTGACGATGTTGATGCGGCCATGCATGGCCTCGGAGGCAGAGTTGATGATAGAGAACGAGGTCTCGAGACCGAGGGCCTTGCGGTGGTAGGTCATTACCTTGGGCGAACCGTAGATGATGGGGGTGCACAACTCAAGCATGGCGGGGTTGTCAAAGGTCTTCAAGATGACTTCGTAGCCTACGCCATTGATATCGCCTTGGGTGATGCCTATCTTAATTCTGTTATGTTCCATTGGTGTATTGGTTATATGTATTGGTTAGTTAGTTGCGGGTTCGACTACAATCTCCTCGAGGCTGTATGAGAGGCTGTTGACCTCCTTCTCAGAGGGGAGCTGCAGGGTATAGAGTGCTGCCTCCATGCGGCGCATGAGGTCGCGCTTGAGCGACTCGGGAGCATAGATGAAGGCTTCGGCCACTACGACACGACCATTGACCTCGTCGACACGTGAGTGCGACACGAAGGGGCCACCCATGCGGTCGCCCTTGACACGCCACAGGCCACGGGCTACCTGGGCATACTGGCCATGTACGGTGGCATCCTCTACATATACGAAGTCGCGCTGGGTACTCATGTAGCTGCCCTCGGGGCCTCCAGGGATGTTGACCTTCATCACTGAGTCGCGCTTGTTGAGGAAGTACTCGAGGGTGAAGGTGTTGGTATCGGTGTAGGGGTATGAATAGAGCACGATGCTCATGTCTTTCTTGCCGGTGTTGGTAGAGGCCCAAAGGAAGTCTTTGCCGCGCTTGAACTTGTTGACCTCCCAAGGTACCCACACGTCGACATCGAGGATCTCGCCTGCGAGGCGCGACACCTCGGGGTTGTGCTTCTCGCGCAGGTTCTCAATCTCGCGGTTCATCTCGGCCTTGGTGAAGAAGTCGAGGATGGACTGCGCATTCTTCTCTACATACTCTGCCAAGCTGGCCTCGTCGGGGGCCTGCAGGGTCATCACCATCTGAGGATAAGAGTGCACGTTGCGGGCAAACTTAAACTTGGGCTGGGTGTAGATCTTCTGGATGTCGACCTTGATGACGTTGCGCATGATGCGGAACATGTTGCTATTGAAGGCGCTGGGGTCGACACGTGAGATGCGGAACGAACGCTCCGACTGGGGCAGACCCGGCACATCGGTGTCGAGCACATTGTATACGGCACGACCCAGGGGACGCTCCCACTGATCGTCGGGCATCACCACGAGCATCTCGTAGGGCAGACCGCTGGCATTGGGGAGGAGCAGGCTCTTCTTCTTGGATTTGGGAGCGGGCTTGCTCTTCTTGTTGCTGCTCTTGGGGGCAGCGGTGGTGGTACTTGCCGACTCCTTGGCGGCGCTCTCCTTGTTGCCGCAGCTGGCTACGCACAGGGCCATGAGGCAGGCAACGGTATATGTGAAAATTCTTTTCATGTTTTTTATGTTGAATGTTGAGGGGTTAATGTTGAATGTTTAATGTTTATTGTTTAATGTTGAATGGTGAGG
>JAFZFZ010000102.1 GCA_017557005.1 Bacteroidaceae bacterium
CTTGGCTGCTACCTCGGCATTGCGGAGGAAGGTGAGTGCTACATACTTGTCATTGTCGCTGGCCTCGGGGTCGTTGAGGATCTTAGCTACCTGCTCGTTGTGAGCGCGGCGCAAGAGGAACGACACGTCGCGGAAAGCGGCGTTAGCCATTGCGGTGAGACCTTCGGGGGCAATCTTCAACATCGGTTTGCCCTCAAATTCACTTACCGATACATAATCCTTGGTGAGGAGATAGTACTCGGTTTCATCCTTGCCCAATTGGAACATGGGCGCATACTTGAATTCGGGAGTCATGATTTATGATTTATGATTTATGATTTGCCATACAGATGATTCTTTCAACATTCATCGTTCAACGTTAATCGTTAAACATCGCAAATTTACAAAGACTTTACGTAACTACAAGTTTTTGGGATGACTTTTTCCTTACGCTTTTATATTTTCGGCTTGGATAAGCACAAACTTCTTCATATAATTGACTTTTTTAGAACAGGTTGTCCGGCTGTCCTTACTATTCGCAATATATTGATTATAAATTCACTAACAAGGATAACCCATACAACAACTCCACAAGGTTTTCAAGAAATAGACGTAGGCGTATCTTGAAGACCTTGTGGAGTTGTTGTAAACTTTAGATTGTGAGGGAGAATCCGAGAAATCCACGAAATCCGTGGTTAATACTCCGCGTCGGCTTCATATGTCTGATACAAGAAGTCGTTGTAAGGGTATTTCTGCACGTGGAGCTCGCGCACGCGGTTATACATCAGTGTCTTCAGTTCATCAATGTTGTCGCGCTCGCGAGCCGAGATGAAGATGCAGCTGTCGTGCATCTTGGCCATCCAGGTCTGCATGAGCTCGTCGAGCGACACGTTCTCCTTGGTCTTGGGGGTGAGGTCGTCCTCATCCTTCGGAGTGAAGGTGTAGGCGTCGGTCTTGTTGAATACCAGGATGAGGGGCTTATCGCTACATCCGAGGTCGGCAAGGGTTTTCTCTACCACCTTGATTTGGTCCTCAAAGTCGGGGTGCGAGATATCTACTACGTGGAGCAACAGGTCGGCTTCACGTACCTCATCGAGAGTCGACTTGAATGAGTCGACGAGGTCGGTAGGGAGCTTGCGAATGAATCCTACGGTATCAGAGAGCAGGAATGGGAGGTTCTCAATGATGACCTTGCGCACGGTAGTGTCGAGTGTAGCGAAGAGTTTGTTCTCGGCAAACACCTCGCTCTTAGCCAAGAGGTTCATCAGGGTCGATTTTCCCACGTTGGTGTATCCCACAAGGGCTACACGGATGAGGCGACCGCGGTTCTTACGCTGGGTAGCCTTCTGCTTGTCGATCTCGGCCAGTTGCTTCTTGAGCAATGACATGCGGTTAAGGATGATACGGCGGTCCATCTCGAGCTGCGTCTCACCAGGACCACGCAGACCTACCGAACCTTTACCACCACCGGCTCCGGAACCACCACCTTGACGCTCAAGGTGAGTCCACAAACGGGTCAAACGGGGGAGCATATACTTATATTGTGCCAGCTCTACCTGTGTCTTCGCATTGGCGGTCTGCGCACGCATGGCGAAGATGTCGAGGATGAGCGATGTACGGTCGAGAATCTTTACCTTGAGTTCAGCTTCGATGTTGCGGAGCTGCTTGGCCGATAGTTCATCATCGAAGATGACCATACCAATCTCTTGCGGCTCGGGGATATTGCCAAACTCATCCTCCTCTGGCTCCTCGGCGCAGAGTTCGATGTATTCGCGTATCTCTTGAAGCTTACCTTTACCTACGTAAGTCACCGAGTTGGGACAGTCGAGCTTCTGTGTGAAGGTTTTCACCACCTCAGCGCCTGCGGTTTCGGCCAAGAAGGCGAGTTCGTCAAGGTACTCCTGTGTCTTCTGCTCATTCTGCTGCTGCGTGATGAGACCCACGAGGACGGCGCGCTCGGTCTTAGACTGTGATATTACAAATTCTTTCATTGCTTATTTCGATGTTCCAGGATATGGGTTGTCGCCTGCTCCGGGCATGCGGGCGGCGGTCTTGATCTTTATAGTCTCAGAGTAGCCTACACCCGCCTCGCTGATGGCGTAAGCCTTGACGTAATAGGTTTCATTGGGGGTAAGGCCTTTGATTTCCCCCTGAATGGTGGGGGCAACATAGCTGCCGTTTACCTTGGCTGCTTTATCTCCCGTTACCTTGTTTTTGGATTTATCGTAGTAGAATCCACACTCAGCTACCGAACCTTCGGTAACCTTTACAGAGCATGTAACCACTTCGGGGTTGTTCTCATCGATAGCCACCGATAGGGCGCCGAGAACGGGGGCCACCTCCTTCTCACAAGCAACCAAGAGGCTTGCAAAGAAAAGAGAGAATAAGATTTTTTTCATATCGTCTATTATACTATTCTTCAACGTTCAACATAAATTTTTGTTTTCTCCACCATATAGATGCCACGCTGTAGGTGGGTGATGGTGTTGATGCCAGCTTCACAAGCTACGCGGCATACCTGGCGGCCAGTCATGTCGTACACGACTACCGTCTGCGCCTCGGGCACCATGATATATACCACACCATCCTTAGATTCTACAGCAAACTCGCTCACAGCGATTTCTTCCACGTCGGGCTGAGTCTGGATACGATAGTAGGGGGCAACCTTCGAACCTGCAGGCAAACCGTATGCAGAGAAGGCTTTGGTGGCGTATCTGCCAGGCATGAATATGCTACCGGGCTTGTTGTTACCGTAGGCTGCGTCAACATTCAGTGCGTATACATCGCTGCTTGCGGCAATTGGTTCATAAGTGGGGGTCAACGTCATCTCTGTGCCTTCAGAAACAATTACTTCATCGGTAGAGTAGATGGTTGCTTGGCTTGCAGAGAATGTAACCGAGCCGTTCAGCGTGTTGTTGCCATACTCGCTGTTATTGGGCATAGCAATGATATAGGCTGTGTTGGCGCGGAGGCTGGTTGCTTGCTGGAAACCCTTGTCGGCGAGTTCGGCCAACCAGAAATTGTATGTGGCGTTAACACCAAAGGGAGCGATATCACCCTTTCCTGCATGCTCGAACTTCTCTACGTCAAACGGTAATGCGATGGTTTCCCATCCGGCAGACTCTCCTCTACCGGTTGTTTGTGTGAAGGTGCGCTGGTATGATACCTCATCGGCAACAAACGAGCGGGGGCAATAGAATGATTTCTTCGCGTTGAGGTGCAAACTGCCAGCTTTGCCATCAACAATCAGTGCCATGCGGCCTTCGTCGATGAGCGGGTGAGTGAACTCAGTACCTGTGGGTGCATATACCAAGAGGTTGTGATAGCTGTTGGCATCAAACATGTCGGCAGTGATGGGATGTGCAATGTCCCACATCACGGCAATCAGTTCGCTACAACCATGGAACAATTCGCTACCGATGCTCTCGAGAGTGTTGCTCTCAAGGGTGATGCTGCGCAGTGCTGTGGCGTTGCGGAAGGTGGCATCGTCAATGCCTGCCAATACAAACACAAGTGAGTCGGCCTCCACGGTGTCGCCTATCACAATATGGCCAGCATAGCTGTTCTCGTCATTGCCACCCATTGCCTCGGTCAGGGATACTTTCGGTGACAGGGTCGACTGGATACGGTAGGTGAATCCCTCCTGCTTAAACCAGTTGCTGTAGGTGAAGTAGTTGCTGCGGCGGTAGCCCTCCTTGCGAGCCATCAGGGTCAGTGTGCTCTTCTCCTTCAATGCTATAGGTTCGGTATACTGGTAGCTATAGGCTGTGGGTACGGTGCCATCGAGAGTGTAGTAGATGATGGCGTCGGCATCCTCTACGGTAAGGTAAAGGCTGTCGTTGTCTATTTCGGCATCAATGGTCAACTCCAACTGAGGGAGCATGCTGTCGACGATTTCTACATCTACGGCATTCGAGTAGCGAGAATATACGCTATCGCGAACACTGCGCACTGTAGCACGGTAGAGGCCGCCAGCAAGATTCCCGAAACGGTAGTCGAGTTCGGCTGTACGGTCGGTAAATACGGTAGTTGCATAGTAACGTCTGTCATCGCTGCTTTCTCCCTCTCTTGTAGTGGTAGTTTGACGGGTAACTGGTGTTACAACCGCTTGGACCTGATAGGGCATTGCCTTCTCTTTGCAGAGTGCATATTGTGTGTCCTTTGCGGGTGCTCCGTAGTTAGGATCCTGCTTTCTATAGTCGCCGGGGAGGATGTAGATGTCGTCGAGGTCTACACACATAGACTCTGTGCCTGCAGTGCTGGCATCGTCACGGGTGTCAATATAGAGGAAGGTGTTGCTGCCAATCGTGTCGAGCACCACGTAGTATGGGATCCAATCATCATTGTCGATGGTTAGTCCATAACCCATCAGACTATTGCCCCATGCAGGGTCACCCACACCTAAAACCATATATACATCGTTGGCGGCAGCTTCATTCTTACGCACCTTGAAGAAGATGGTGTAGTGTGTAGAGTCGCATGCGATAGTGGGCGACACGAGGTATCCCTCCTTCTTGTTTTGTCCGATGCGGATGGCGCCATCAAGACCGTATACGCCTTCACCTATCCAACCCAAGCGGTTGGTGTACTTATCCATCACAGAACCGATGTCAGAACTGGTCTTTGTTACCTTGTTGAAGTCCTCGTCGAGCATGTAGGGGTTCTCCTCCAGGAGGGCGAGCTGTACTTCATATTCTTTGATACCTGCCACCTGGCCCCATGAGATAGAAAAACCAGATGAGGTGATGTCGGTAGCTTCGTTGAGCTTTGGCACGAGCAGGGCACCCTTCATGAACGACAATGATACGTCGTCGCCATTCTTGGTGATGTTGGTGAGATCCTTACCCATATAATCTCCTACATATACCTCGGCTGCAGGCTTGCTGGTAGCGGTAAGCTCGGTGTTTTTTGATGTGCCGGGATATACGTCGCCATTCAGTGAAGAACTGGTGAGCTTGTTATCGGCGGGGATGATGGTCATTCGCTGGTGCGAGGGCTCGTTGTTGACGATGTTGTTTTGCCAAGCCGACTCCGAGTAGTCTACATGAATCACCAGCATGCCCTCGGCGGGGATGTGTGCGTCCCACTTTGACTTCTTGTGATTCTCGATGATGTAGTATTCGTTGGGGTTAGCGTCGTTGACGATTTTATAAGCCTCGCCGCCCTCGCTAAGAGGCTTGAGAATAATGTCTGTAGGCTCGTTAAGAACGGTAAGCTTCTTCCAACCGAGGAAATCCTTTTCATAGCCGGTATATCCGCAGGGGTTGCAGCCGTTGTTGTTGTAGTTGCCCGAGTGCATCACACTCCATTTGTCCATACCGAATGCTCCAGAAGCATAGTTGGTGGCATAGAAGTCGGGCAAGCCCAAGCAGTGTGAAAACTCATGGCATACGGTACCGATACCATCGACCACCGCGCCCTCGTATCCGTCGAGCTCATTACTACAAGCATATAGGCTCACCTGTACGCCATCCAGTGGCAAGGGTTGTATGTGCGACTTGTGAGGCCATACGGTGTAGGTGAGTACCGATGAGTTGGCGCTCTCGCCATATCCGGCATAGATCACATAGAGGAAGTCTACATATCCGTCACCGTTGTTATCGTATTTAGAGAAATCCATATCGGCATCGGCCAAGCGGCATGCTTCGGTAATCATTTCGTGTGCATTGGGGTCGATGACATCGCCGTTGTTGCCGCCATAGTATTCTCTCTTCTTGCTCAGCGTGTAGGGGCCTGCAATGTCGAACTTGGGGATAAACTGTCCCTCCGATTGATCTTCGAAGTACTCCTTCACACTGCCATATCCGCCGCCATCCTTGTAGTCATCAGCGTTGAACTGATTGTCGAAGAGGACCTCGACGTTTTCTGTCGCAAACTTGACATCGGCATATTGTACCAAGATTACAGGCACGTGCACTTCGCCAGTTGTGGGTACTACGGTCTCGCGTTGCACTCCAGCAGCACGGGTTCTCAGTGCATTGGTGCGCAGCGTAATTGCTGTATTCATCTCACTGATGCTGGGCAGCTGGCTAACAATCTGCTGCTCGCTCAGTGTGCGCTCATCGGCATTGTGTGCCAAGTGGCGCGACGGAGCGATGGCTCCATTCTCCATGTGTGCATAGTAGTATGCGTTATCCCTATGCAATACTGCTACCATATCGTCAGTCACGAAGTAACTGAAGAATTCATCGCCCTGCTGGGTTACAGTCAGCGCTGTGCCGTCGGGCTGCATTACATTCAGTGTTATGCGTTTGGCTGGTACGGCCCACATAGCGAGCGTACAAGCACATAACACCATTGCAAAAAACAATCTTTTCATATTATCCGTCCAAATGTTATTACTCTTTTATAAATATATTTTGCAAAGGTAATAAAAACGTGCGAAAAAATAAGTACATTTACGATAAACCGTTAATATACTTTCACTCGCTGTGAAAAATATTGAAGCGAGCTTCATATTTCTCGCTCATTTATTCGTATATTTGAGGTAAACCTCTTAGATACTCTCACTCGCTGAGAATAATCAATACTTTGCTTATGCAAGCAAGCTTTCCTAATCAATGTATTGTTATTCGCTCATTTATTCGTATATTTGCAGTCAAATAAGAAATACAATGAAAGTAAAAAAGATTTTATTCTTTGCCATATTGCTCATGGCAAGCATGGCAGCGAAAGCACAGCTCCCCTCCGTACAACTCAAGACGTTGGAGGGAAAGGTCATTAACACAGCCAAACTCCACAACGATGGCAAGCCTTTCATCATTAGTTTTTTTGCTACATGGTGCAAACCCTGCAATCGTGAGCTCAGTGCCATCCACGAGGTATACCCCGACTGGCAGGACGAGACAGGTGTAAAGGTCTACATCGTATCTATTGATCAGGCGCAGAATATCAATAAGGTAAAGCCCTTGGTTGATGGCGAAGGCTGGGAGTATGATGTATTGCTCGACCCCAACGGCGATTTCCGCCGTGCGATGGGTGTGCAGACCATTCCCCATGTATTCGTGATTGACGGGAAAGGTAAGGTGGCCGACTCGCGTAGTGGCTATACCGATGGCTCAGAGGAGCACCTTATTGAGAAGGTACGAGAGCTAGTGAAGAAGAAATAATAATTCATTTAGGAGATAAGGAGAAAAATGGAGTTAAATGGAGATAAAGGCCAACCTTTAGGTCGCCGCCCATAGGGGCCAAAGGCAATAGTTTTTACGCGCGTAGGAGCATTCGGCATTTAACTCCCCAAGAGCGGAGCGCTATCTCCGTTTATCTTCATTTAACTCCACCAAAACAACAAACACGTGAAATACCGAAAACTACTGACAGTCCTCGCTTGCGTAGTACTGTTGCCGTTTACAGTGACGGCACAAGAATACGACGACAATCAGCAAAAGGTGACGCTGCATGGTAGCATCCAAAGCGATGTGCTGCTTCCGCAAGAGGATGCAAGCATCGGTACGGGTAGCTACGATAGCTGGGCGCTCACCAATACATATGCCGACCTCTATATGATGAGCCGGTATGTTGATGCTGGCGCTCGCCTCGAGTTTACTCAATACCCTCTGCCCGGCTTCGAGCCCGATTTTCAGGGCTGGGGTATCCCTCACCTCTATGTGAAGGGCAAGGTCAAGGGGGCTGAACTCACCGTGGGCGATATGTACGATCAGTTTGGTAGTGGATTCATCTTCCGTACCTACGAAGAGCGTAGCCTCGGCATCGACAATGCCTTGCGTGGTGCTCGTCTCAACCTCACCGCCATTCCTGGTGTACAGTGGAAGGTGCTCGGAGGCGTACAGCGTACCTATTGGAACTGGAGTCGCCAATCGTGGCTGGCAGGCACCGATGCCGAGATGAATATCGACCACTACAGCACCGCCATGCAGGAGCGTGGCATCACCTGGATGGTGGGCGGCTCATACATCCTCAAGCACGAGGCCGATGAGGATATCATCGTCCCCGGAACCAACTATCGATTGAATCTTCCGCAGAATATTGGCGCTTTCGATGTGCGCACCCGCTTTCAGATGGGCAACTATAGCTTCCTTGCCGAGTATGCATGGAAGGGGCAGGATCCCTCGTTCGACAATGGTTACATCTATCATAAGGGACAAGCCTTGATGCTCTCGGGCTCCTACTCGCAGCGTGGCTTTACCGCCCTTGTGCAGGCCAAGCGCAGTGAGAATATGGCTTACCGCAGTCAGCGCTCACGCGAAGGCATGGCAGGCTATATCAATCACATGCCCGCCTTTGCTTACCAGCACACCTATGCGCTGCCAGCCTTATACCCTTATGCGACGCAGAATGCCGAGGGTGAGTGGGCTTTGCAGGGTGAGTTTGGCTACACCTTCAAACGCAAGACCGTTCTCGGTGGTAAGTATGGTACCAAGCTAAAACTCAATATGAGTCACATCCGTGCCCTCGACAAGCAGCCTGTGCAGATGCCTCTTGGCACACTCATGGGTACCGATGGCTACACGGGCTCATACTTCAAGATGGGCGACGAACTCTACTATCAGGATATTAACCTGCAACTTGAGAAGCGCATCACCAAGGATTTCAAGCTCAATGCCATGTACATGAACCAGCAATACAATCAGACCGTCGTTGAGGGCGAGGGTGGCATGATCCGCTCCAATATCGGTGTGCTCGAAGGTCAGTACAAGATCAACAGTCGCTACACCCTGCGCAGCGAACTGCAGTACCTTTCTACCCGTCAGGACGAGGGCGACTGGTGCTTTGCGCTTGTAGAGCTCTCGGCACTGCCTTATCTCATGTTTACCATCAGTGATATGTGGAACTGTGGCGAGACCAATCTGCACTATTACATGGGCTCTGTTACCTTCAACTACAATGCCCATCGTCTGATGCTCAGCTACGGACGCACTCGTGCAGGCTTCAACTGTGCCGGTGGTGTATGTCGCTATGTGCCTGCAAGCCGTGGCGTGCAGTTCTCTTATAACTATAACTTCTAAATTCGGTCTCAAACCATGATTTGTAATTCCTCACGCAGATCTCACGAATCTCACAGAAGCATACATCGCTATTGCTCGTATGCCCCATCCGGATGGCAAACGCGAGTGAAGCGATGCGTTCTTTCGTGAGATTTGCGAGATTCGCGTGAGACAAAATATTTCAGCGAGAAACCATAAGCACATTAAATCAAATGAAAAAGAACATATTTTTCCTGCTCCTTAGTCTGCCGCTACTCTTCAGCTGTAGCGATGAGATCCCCTTTGACGAGCGCTACGAAGAATTGCCCTCAGTAGAGCTGAAGCGCAATATCTTGTTGGAGGACTTTACCGGTCAGTTCTGCTCCAACTGCCCCGAAGCGCATCAAGTAATCAGCGATTTGCAGACCCTCTATGGTGAACACATCATTGCCGTAGCCATTCATGCCGGACACTTCGGAATAGCCGAGGGTAGCAATGCCAGCTTTATAGGTCTTATGCAGCCCGAAGGCAATAGCTACGCCACACATTGGGGTGTAGAGGCCTATCCCGCGGGAATCATCAACCGCACCTCGGGCTTGCTCAAGCATACCGAATGGGCTGCCTATGCACGTCAAGCATTTGCTCAAGAACCTCAGGCTGCAATTACGCTAGCAGCAGAGATAGCCAATGACAGTGTCTTCATCCATACGGAGTTGCAATCGGAGAATGCACTCAGTGGAAAACTCCAACTATGGATTACCGAGAGCAACATCACTGCCGTACAGCAAAATGGCGGTACGCTTGATGTCCAATATCAGCACCACCATGTATATCGCGCTGCAGCCAATGGCATTTGGGGTGAGGATGTCACTTTGGTTGCAGGCTCTCCCACAACCTGCGAGCATAGCATCGCTTTGCGCGACAATTGGAATGCCGAAAACCTCTCCGTGGTAGCCTTCATATATACCGAGGCTGATGGCGTATTGGAGGTGACCGAGCAACATGTAACTTCCTCAACTTTCGCAAGTGCGAAAGCTGGTGATTAAATGGAGATAAATGTAGTTAAATGGAGATAAAGGCCAACCTTTAGGTCGCCGCCCATAGGGGCCAAAGGCAATAGTATTGAACGCGCGAAAGGACTATCGGCATTTATCTTCTCAAAAACGAAGCAAAGCGGAGTGCTATCTCCCTTTAACTCCTTTAACTCCTAAGAGTTGAGTCTTGCGAAACTTAAACAAACAACATTTAATATACTACAACAATGAAAAAACTATTCAACAACTCATTCGCTATGCTCCTCTGCATGGCCATGGCAGCAGTGTTTACTGCATGTGAGCCCGAGAAAGAGGCCACATTGTCCTTCTTCTGTGATGGAGTTGAGATCTCCGATGGTTCAACCTTTACCTCGACAAAGCTCGATGCAGGATATGAAGTTTTGGGAGTGGCGCGCTTTGTGCCCGGTATCAATCTTGTTGGAGAGAAAGCTGGCAAGGTTACCGTTATTGTAAAGTCGCTCAATGAGACTCTGGTAGAGATGTGTGCCTTTGGTGGTTGCCAACTGACACTCCCTTATTTGGGCTATGTTGCAAGCGCTTCAGGCGATATCACTGCAGATGCAGCACTTCCTCTTGAGATCCACTACACTCCTGGTGCTATAAACGATGCACATCACGCCGAAGCACTCATCACTGCTTACTACGATGGCGATGAGGCCAACTCCGTAAGCTTCAAACTTGTGATGACCAATGAAGGAGTGGAATAAGTACGGTCCGCGAGGACACCATTAATGCATGATACAAGAAGCCGAATTCATCGATGCGGATGAAATCGGCTTTTTCTATAATTCCAACTGATACACTACACGGCAAGGCCTTCCCCGATGGGTAGGTGGCGTGAAACACAGGAGATAAGTGGCTATCACTCGGGCGAAATAGTCCTCGCGCGGTGTGGAGCTTTTGATGATATGTGCATTGCTGACGGTGCCGTCGGCTTCGACCACAAAACGCACTACAGTGTGTCTGCCTTTAGAAAGCCCCACTCGTGGTTTGAAGGCGTTCATCGCATCGTCAAAACTGCGATCATCATCTCTGTATGGGAACTCGGGCATGTTGTCAACGAACTGATACAAGTGCATCGCGCTATCCGAAGACATATAGTTGGCAGGCAATGTTTCCGTTCCTGTCCAATAAATGCCACCACGGTAATCTATTCCTCTTGAAGGTTGATTGACCGTCTTTATAATTATCACCCCATAATCCTCGTGCATATAACCCTCTGTCTCAGTTCCGTCCTCGGATACGAATACAACCTTGAAATAGCCTAGAAGCGGGTCGTTGACGATAGAATCCCACAGCTCGCGTATCATGGTCAGGCTGTCGGCACTGATGTAGGGCGGCTCGATGGCTATCTTCTTTGATGCAGAGTCCAAATAGGGTACCTTATTGACCGTTTGCGCGGCAGCTTGCTTGAGGCTGTCGAGCCTATCCAGCACTGGGGTTGCTCTTGAAGTGTCTATTCTTCCGATAGTGCCGATGAGTATCTCCTTTTGCTCCTTGCACGAGGTGCATCCTGTCAACAAAAGCACGCAAAAGCCGAAGTAGCATAGTCGTTTGTTCATAGGCGTAACGATTAAATCTGCCGTAAAAGTATGAAACATTACACTTATTCCCAAGCATCTTGACTTACAAAACACTTACAATTCCACTTTCCTCGATGAAATCGGCGTTTTTGTATTTTACCCCACACGTTTCTTATGGACTTTTGCCAATAGAGACCAGAGCTGCCCTACTCAAAGGTCACGAGCTTGTATGTATTCGTGCGAGTCGACTTTGTTGCAGGCATCTGCTCGGGCAAGCGCACCTTGGGACCGGGAATATAGGGGCTATGCTCCAAGACGTAGCGTATGCGGGCTGCTTGCTGCGGAGTGAAGCGGTTGGCCTCGCTATAGGCATAGTCCATGATATTGGTAGAGCGGAACTCCTCGCCTGTGTCGCAGTCTTCGCGCATCAGAAGCAGTTCCTTCTCCTCATCGTCGATACGTCCGTCCGATGACATGCAGGCCTGTAGAAATACATCGTATGCAGACTTGTTGTAGGTGGGGGTATCGGTGCAGAAATCGCTGTCGATACATACGTTGCGATCATATGTTTCGGGATCCTCAGAGAAGGCGTGGCGCAGACCGAGGAAATGTCCCAACTCATGAGCCAAGGTGTTGACCACATCGGTTATGGTGTAGTAGGCCTCGTGTGAATAGATATACTCATTGTTGATGCTCACACACTGCGGCCAAGGCAGTTCGCTCCAGTCAGCGTCATACTCCAGTTCGGTAAGTCCCTCCATTGCATGCGGTTTAATGGCATAGGGGAAGTGTGAGATGCCCAATATGCCCTTATCCTCAAATGCGTAGGTGAAGATATTGATATAGCGGTTGGGGTCCCACATGTAGGCGCAATATTTCTTGGGATCGCGGCCGTAACCCATGAAGAAGCTGCTGTTGATGGTAGCCTCATTGATCTTGTGGCGGTCCACACCCGGTTCCTCAAGCAGGTTGCCATTAGGATCGTGTGTAGCCATTACAAACTCAAGGCCAAGGTCTACACCGCAGTTGGCATAGAGCTTGTTTACATCCTCGATGAGTGTTGCCAGGTGTCCCTCTATCACGTTCTGCTTCTTGTTGCTCTCACTCTTGTAGAGCACGTGAAACACTACGGGGAGGCGATACTTGGTGCTTGCATCGGGCGTGAGGCGCTGCTGTGTGAGTGTCACCTGCTGTGCCAGCATCGCATCGCTGCTGCTGATGGTGAGTGCTGCTGTGCGCTCGCCTTGTTCGTCGTTGGCCGAGATAGCCACTTGTACCTCACTGCTTCCGTAGCCCGATGAGGCTTGCGGTGTGCACCACGATGCTGTAGAGGTCAGTATCCACTCTACGTTACCTTCTATCTTCAGTGTGATAAGGGTGTCGGTAGGGGGGAGCACAAGGCTGTGTGCACCGTTTATCGCGAGGTGAGGATCCTCATTACGATTGCACGCCACTCCTACAAAGAGGAGCAGCGTGGCAATCAGTATTGAACCTTTTTTATATACGTTCATTGGCATTTTCGATTAGTTGTAAGCGAAGGGTACTGCCTCGCCAACAGCACACTCAACGATGTTGTTGACAAAGAATTTAGATGCAGATCCTGAACCAGCGGTTACCAATACTGCAACTTTGCAGTTCTTTACATTGGCAATTTTATGTTCTTTCGTGTCAAACTCATAGTAGAAATCTATAACGTCGCCTGCTGCGCACGATTCCTTCTCACCCAACAATTGGCCTTGGATGGGAGATACGCTGCTTGCTCCGCGTAAGATATGCATGTGATCGATGACTATAGCAGACTTGCCATTAGAAAACTCATACCAATAGCTTGATTGGCTTGCAGCTACGCCATCTTCAATAAGCCATGCATTGATACGATAGCTGCCTTCTTTTCCTACTTTTACTGCAGCACGTACACCAATGGTACTTTTATCAGCACTTACAGCTGTAGCGGCAGCAATGCCAACTCGAACAGACTCTTTCAACTCCATGCCTACTGCAGTATTGATGTTCTCGGCATTCATGCTGGGACTTGAGTAGCTCTCTACAAGTGATTCCGGGTTAAGATTAAGCGCGCAACTGGGGAATTCGTTGATATTCAAAGCTGCTATTGCTGCTTCAGAGGCTTTGCTGCTTAACTCATCGCCTGAATGTGCGGCCACAATAACGGCTTTCTCAGCATTAGAACCACTTTCGCTGAAATATTCGAGTCCCTTTATCATGTAGGGGCAATAGCCACACCAGGTACCTGTGGCCTCGGCTACCAGCACCTTGCGGCTGAAGCTTGAGAATTTCTCGGGTTGGCTATCTTCAGGGATCGCAATGTAGAGCGCAGGGCTAGCAGCTTTTACGGTAACTTGATTTGATAGGTTGCCCTTGTAGCTTGCAAAGAACTTATAGTCGCCAGCCTTCACGGTAGTAAACACATTGCTACTCATGGGGGTGTTGTTTGCATAGAAGAATACCTCCTGTGTAACGTCCAATTCGCCAAACTTCGCTGTGAGTACTACCTCATCATTGCCATCTGCAACGATGATATTGGTCGATGCTGTCACTACCAACTGGCCTTCCGGCTCCTTCTCTTCGCATGAGGTGAAGCAGAGGCCGCTAATCATCACGGCCAAGGTGAGCAGGGTGTTAAGTACTTTTTTCATAGGTTTATGTTTGTTACAATATAACTTAATTTTAGGAGTTAAAGGAGTTAAAAGGAGATAAAACTCCGCTTTGCTCCGTTTCCGGGGAGTTAAATGCCAATAGCTTAGTACACTGCGTACAAATCATTTGGCCTTTATCTCCATATTATCTCCCTTTATCTTCATTTAATTACCTCCTTTCGCATTTGCGAAAGTTGAGCGATATAAAATGACAATAGAGAGAGCTGCACTCTCTCCATTGCCAATTCTTAGTTGTTTGTATTACTTGCGCAGACTTTCGATTTGCTTTTTGTATTTCTCCTGAATCTTCTCAGATACGTTTACATAAGAAACCTTAGAAGTCTTAATCTTCACCATCTCAGTGGGGATGTAGCTACGCTTGATACGGTTGCTCTTAGCATTTGTGAGCTTAGAGTTGTCAAGTTCAACCTTAGCAGCGCGTGTAGCAGCAGCGTTTGCGGTGCCACGTGTAAGTACGATATCCTCGCAAGTCTTGGTGAAGAACTCGGGCCAGCCGTACAATGAAGAACCGAGAGCGGGGTAGAAGTACTCACCCTCAAGTTCGATACCCTTAATTACGATGGTGTTCTTGTCATCAGAAACCTCTACGGGATATGAAGCAGTGTAGTACATGCCCTCATTTGCGTAGGTGGGGTTGTAACCCATCAACAATACATCGTAGTAGTTCCAGCCTGCAACAGGGGGGAGGTATGTTACAGTAGCATCACCGATGAGGTACAAGCTGCCATCCTCCTGAACCTGGAAGAACAACTTAGGACCATAAGCGTAGAAGATCTCCTCTACGTCGTATGCTACGTAGTCTGCAGAGCAGAAGAGGTCCCAAGGTGTAGCGAAGGGATGGAGAGCATCGAGACCGAGACCAAGGATGAAGTTTTGGCTCTTGTACTTGTTCTCATACTTGGTTACCATCTCCTTGTACTGTGCAAACTGAGCTGCAACCTGAGCCTTTGCATAATCGTCGGCCTCCTGCTCTGTAGCGCCATTCTCAATAGCGTTATAGTAGTGGCTGTCGTATGCTGCGCTGTAGTTTTCGTCTGTCTCGTCGAAGCTAGCAGGTGAGTTGTCGAAGTTGTTGCCGAGTGTGATGGTTGTGTAGGTAGTATCAACCCATACTGAATCTACAGTCCACCAGTTCTCCATTGTCTCGTCAGACATCCAGAATGTCTCTGACTTCTGCTCGATGATGCGTGCAGTCCACTCACCCTTCAAGTTCTCTGACATAGCGTTGTATTCGGGAGCCTCGGGCAATGCAGGGAGTGCAGCTGAGCGGCTAACGCCAGTGCTTACTGTCAAACCATCCTCTTCGTTGTATGCACCGATAATCAATGTTGACTCCATGTCCTCCATAGAAGCGATGCAGAGTGTAAGACCCTCGTCGCTGTTGATAGCCTGGATGTCCTCCTCTGTGAGGTCGCCGCCATACCATGAGAGCAACTCTTCGTATGTGTAGCCCTGGTTGAGCATCTTCTGCACCTCCTTGGTGTAGTTAGCGATGTGCTTAGCAGCGTATACGTTCTTCTTCTCAGACTTGATGTTGAACCATACCAAGTCAGGAGTTACCTCACCCTCGGGGTTGGTACCAGCAGTGATGGTTACCTCAGCAGCGGGAGCTGTTGACTTGGTCAAGGTTACGTGCAAGGTGTCGTAGCTGATTACAGAAGCGTCCTCTGCATAGATACCTACTACGCTAATGATATAGGTAGAGTCTACCTCCAAGTAAAGGATGTTCTCGTCAATCTCGAAGTCCTGTGTACCAGAATATGTCTCTGTGCCGTAGTACTCGAGCAAGGTTGTAGCTACAGCCTGCTCAGTTACGAGGTCAACAAGCTGCTCATACATAGCCTTCTCGTAAGGAGCTACTACATACTGTACATCATCCTCAGTGGTGCAACGGAGCTTGATGCGACGCTCGGTCTTGCCTGTGAGCTCTACGTTGATCTTGCTATCTACCATGGTGAGAGCAGCATAAAGGTTCTGACGAGCGTAGAGGCCTGTGGGGTAGAACTCATCCTCGGTGCGTGCCTCCTCAGTGTAGTCGCCTACGCGGGGAGATACAGCAGTACCTGCGCGAGTTGCTGCAGCCAAGGGACCCCAGCCACCGCCCCAACCACCTTGGTAGTCAGGATTCTCCTCAAAGAGAAGGTTACCCTCTGCATCGCACTCAGCAATCATCAAAGTGAATGCAGCACCCGGATGGATATAGAAGCCACCATCGCCCTCATACAACCAATCTTCTTCGGTGTTGATCTCTACGGTCTGAGGACCCTTACAAGTTCTACCATCGAGCAAGAATGTTACATCATCAGCCCAGCCGTATGAACGGAAGCTGTTGTACTGCTCAGTGGGAAGGAATGCATACATATAGGTCATTGTATCGGGCACATTGAAGTGGAACTTGAAGCCCTCCTTCTTTGTCTCAACCACAGTGATGATGCGGTCGTAAGCAGGTGTTGTGAAAACCTTTGATGTGATAACCAACTCGCCATCCTTCTTGTAAACGAAGAAGATGGTGTACTCTTTACCGCCCTCAAGGCTGTATACGTTGATGGTGTTGTCGCCATCAGCAACAGTTACTACGCGGCCTTCTTCCTCAGCTTGGATGTACAATACAGCAGCATCCTTGCTTGACTCTGAAACAGTGCCCTCCTCTACGAGGTAAGCAACAGTCTCAATGTTCTCGGTTTTGAGTGTGAATGAAGCAGAAGTTGAGCGGATCTCCTCTGCGATCTGTTCATTGCCTGCGATTGAGGCTTCAAAGAAGGGAGCGTCCTTCTCCTTACAGCCTGTGAAACAAGCTGCAATGGCCATCATACCTACCATGAATAGGTTACGATAATTTCTTTTCATAATGATGAGTTTTTTAGATTTTAATTATTAATGTTGCAAATAGAATCTTTTTACCTAATACCTAAATAGGCCGCAAATTTACACTTTTTTACAATAAAACAAGCATAAATATAGAAAAAAATGACGAATTTGCTAATCGTAATTTGCTGCTGGGCAATGTTGGGTATAAATGAATATGCAAGTGACCAGTCATGGCAATGTTGTCGATCCGAGTGTCGCCTCAATCTCTTACGAAAAACCCAAAATCCCAGTTTTACCCGAGTAATAAAAGTTGATTTTTGGCCTGGCAGAGTGCAGCGTGTGATGTAAAAGGTTAGAAGTTATAGGTTAGAGGTTAAGGGTGAATGGTTTATGGTTAGCGGTCAATGAGGTTTTTCCATGATCGAGCCTTCGAAATGTAACTTTCACCGCGGTGGCGCGAAAGTGTCACCGCGGTGAAAGAAAGACGCCACCGCGGTGAAAGGACGGCGCCACCGCGGTGGCAGGAACTTTTGTAGCTATGCTCAGGGCAGACGCACCAGAATCTTCTCGCATAAATGATTGAATTCCAATTATTTTATTTCACGCGAATCTCGCTAATCACGCGAAGACTGCATCGCAAAAGGCTCGCAGCTTACCCCGGTTGAAAGGGCTGCAAGCAGCACTCCTTGGTGCCGATAAACCGGCAGTCGTCGCAACCGACGCTCATTC
>JAFZFZ010000103.1 GCA_017557005.1 Bacteroidaceae bacterium
CCTTGCCGACGGTGCCCTGCAGGTAGCCGAGATGGAGGAGGTCATCGCCGAGTGCCCCCAGCTGAAGATTGCCATCGGCCACTTCGGCATGGTCACCCGTCCCGAGTGGCAAGAGCAGATCAAGCTGGCCCGCCACGAGAATGTGATGATTGAGTCGGGCGGCATCACCTGGCTCTTCAACGACGAGTTCTACCCCTTCCACGGCGCCGTGCGTGCCATCCGCGAAGCGGCCGACCTCGTAGGCATGAACAAGCTCATGTGGGGATCGGACTACCCGCGCACCATCACCGCCATCACCTACCGCATGAGCTACGACTTCGTCAGCAAATCGGCCGAACTCACCGAGCACGACAAGGCCCTGTTCCTGGGTGAGAACGCGCGCCAGTTCTACGGCTTCACCGACCTCGTGGAGCTGCCCTACATCAAGAACATGTCGGAGTAAATAATAATAAAAACAAGAAAGAATATGAAAGCAATCAAGATGTTATTACTCGCAGGGGTGGCAATGATGTGTGCTTGCCAACCTTCGCCCAAGTCATCAGCATCCAAGACCTCAGCGCCCAAGAGCCTCCTGCTGCTCGTGGATGTGCAGTACGATTTCATTACCGGTTCGCTCGCCGTAGCCGGCGCTCCAGCAGTGATGGACGGCCTCGCCCAGTACATTGCCAATCAGCCACAGGGCAAGTTTGACGCCATCGTCATGACCGCCGACCACCATCCGGCCGACCACTCATCGTTCACCGCCAACGGCGGCATCTGGCCTGCACACTGCGTGCAGAACACCGAGGGAGCATCCATCTACCAGTCGGTACTCGATGCAGTAAAGCAGCACGACCCTCAGGCACCCATTTTGACCAAGGGCGACAACGTGGCCGTAGACGAATACTCCATCCTCGCCAATGAGGCAAGCGCAAAGAAGCTCCTCGCCCTCATTGAAGAGAAGGGCATACAGGAGATCTACGTGGCCGGACTTTGTGGCGACTACTGCGTGGGCAACTCCATCAAGGACCTCGTAGCTGCCGGACACGGCGACAAGATTCGCGTGCTCACCCGCTACATCGGCAACATCGACGACGGCACAACCCTCCGCACCATCATTGCCGACAACAACCTGCAGGTGGCAGAGTAAGCATAACTTATCATAAACAGGAAAGGGGTGTGTCAGTCGGCACACCCCTTTGCACATACGCTCTATACTATAGATAATAATATAGCCGTTGGACAATCGCTCAAATTTTCAGCGTAACAGATCTGGAAATTTTGTGTACAAAATGTGTACAATTTCTTAGCTTAACCCCTATGCTGCTCAACGGATTACACAGTTGAATGTGTACAATTGCTTTTTCACTGTTTCCCTTCACATATTTGATACCCTAAGAACTTCTCTGCAAAAGCCCATACAGTCCTTGCAACCGCAAGAACTATTCATTCTATGATTTCAAATATCTTTCTGACCGCGAGCAGAAATACTTCTAACCACGAATAGAAACCCTTCTAACCGCGAATAGAAACATTTCTGCTCGCAGTTAGAAATTCTTCAGTCTCACAAAGAGTATCTTCAAGCCACAGATGAAATGCGTAGAGCATACAGCTACGGCCAGTAGTGCGCTTCCCCTCAGACTGCGTCACCTGGCATCAGATGCCAATGTTGTCAGCACCTCGTACCGCAAGCACAAAGAATATGTCGCCAAGGGTAAAATGGAGCCTGCTCCTTCATCAAGGCTTGCTTCGCGATACCTGAAGAAGATCGAACAGGAAGAAAGGAGCAAAACATCTAAAAAACAGATGCCCGCAAGCAATTGTACACATTCGACAACATAATCCACAGACTAACATGTGGGTTATCTCGAAAAATTGTACACATTTTGTACACTAAAAATTACATCTTCGCTCGAGATTCTCTGTTTTTTCGTTTAGTCCTGGTCACTACGAGAACTCTGAGTACTCTGCCCACTCTGATTATAGTTCGGATATCCACCGCGAGCCTGCATGCGTGCACGATACATCTGCTCTTTGATACCGCCCTCCGCGAGGAAACGGCGCTTCTGCGCCTCAATGAGGCTGGTGATGAGCACGTCAAACTGGTGGAGCATGGTGATGGCGATGTTGGCAGCCGTCTCGGCTGAGCGCGTGTCCACCATATGCTGATACTGCTCGGGGAGCATGTGAGTGCGCGTGTAGGAGCGTGTCTGCTGCGTGCGTGGGTCGTCAACAGACCAACGCGTGAGGCGGCGGGTGAGGAGGTAGTCCTCGTAGTCGAGGAGCAGTTCGTGCATGCTCGACTTGGCCACGTTAGTCAGTTTCAGTTCCATCTCGCGTGAGGTGATGCCATCGACGCTGCCTTCAGCGATATTCTGCTTGCCCGAGCGTGCAGCCTGTATCATCTGATCGATGGTGCGGTCGCCCTTCTGCAAGTGTTTGTGCGCAAAGTCGTAAGTAAGCGCATAGATGCACTCGGCCAGCTGAAACACGTGAAGTTTGCGGTAGTTGCCCTCCTGAGGGAGAAAGTCGGTGGTGTTCATCACGGTGCGGTATTGATGGTTTTTGTATTGTTGTCATTTCTTATCGGAGTGCTCTGAGTGCTCCGAGAACTCTGAGAACTCCAAGAAAAGCTCCAAATCCTCTGCAAAGATAGTAAACATCCCCTAGCCCTAATCAAAAGAATCCCTAAAATCTGCGTATGTTTTATAACATATTTCGAAAGAATTTTGGCATTTTTTTGATTATTACAAAAGGGAATGACTATATTTGTCCCAACTAAGTTATATGCTATGAAAAAGATTAAAAGCATAATGGCAATTGCAGCATGTCTGCTATTCGCATCATCATCCCTCTCTGCACAAACCCTCAAGGAGAGTTTCTCTGCTGAAGGTCGTGAGAACTGGAAACCTGAGTTTACCTTGCGTGGCAATGTAGGCATCTATACAGGTGGACCTATCTTATCAGGTGGAGTACGCATTGACAATAAGCGCACGATAGGTTTGATGGTTGGTAAACATGAAATTTATATTGACGACGTCCCCGGTGATATACAGTACATCCTAACCAATGTTTTCATTCGTCGTTATTTCCACTTGGGTGAGCGTCAGAGATTCGCGTTTTACAGTGATCTTTCAGCTGGTGCAGGATGGGTATATGAGGTGAATGGCAAATATTGGAAAAACACTGAGAATGACGAGGAGATAGAAATGATTAGTGATAGTCCTGGCGATGTCTATCCCATCATCTCATGGCAGCCCGGTATACGAGTAAGATTCTATAAGAACATCCACATGTTCCTCGGTCCTACTATAGCCACAAACTGCATGGGCGTTCACATCGGTATAGGTTTCTAACAAAAGAAACAAATTGTAGATAAAGAAATAGTAGCGGGTGTACCAATCGGTGCACCCGCTTCTTGTAAGAAAAGGCATAAAGTCATCATCCCCAAATAATGCGCCCCGTACTACATCTATGCCCACTCTGCTGAGTCAGCATGTATTCAAAAAATAGGCGCAGACGTATCTTGAAGATATGACTGACTCACTCAATCTCTTTTCAGAAAAGCACTAAACACTAAACCACTATGCGAATCAACTGGAAAGGAAGCCTCAAGCTATGGGAACGGAAGCCAGTCGGCGCGGAGTGCGTCGGCGGACTTATTTTGAACGAAAGATCGCGCCCCGCTCAGAAGAAATCGAAAAACTTGGGGAAAGCGATATCATGAATGAGAAAAATAACTAATTTTGCTAGTCGATAGCAATTGATTGGACCAACACACACTAATATAATATGAAAGCAGTACAGATTACAGCTCCGAACATCGTAGGGATGGCGGACGTGGCCATGCCTCAGATGGGCGCTGGCGAAGTGATGGTAAAGATTGAGTATGTGGGCTTCTGCGGATCGGACCTCAACACCTTCCTCGGACGAAACCCTATGGTGAAGCTGCCCGTGATACCGGGACATGAGGTGGGAGCGGTGATTGAGGCCGTGGGCGAAGGCGTGCCCGAGACCTTACAGCCGGGCATGACGGTGACGCTGAACCCCTATACGAACTGTGGCAAGTGTGCTGCATGCCGCAACGGACGTGTGAACGCATGCCAGTATAACGAGACGCTGGGCGTGCAGCGCAGTGGTGTGATGGCCGAATATGCGGTGCTGCCCTGGCAGAAGATAATACCCGCCGAGGGTATCTCGGTGCGCGACTGCGCGCTGATAGAGCCCATGAGCGTGGGTTTCCATGCGGTGAGCCGCGCAGCCGTGGACGACAACGACACGGTGATGGTGATAGGCTGTGGCATGGTGGGACTGGGTGCCGTGGTGCGCGCTGCTCTGCGTGGTGCGACGGTGATTGCCGTGGACCTCGACGATGAGAAGCTGGCGCTGGCACAGCGCGTGGGCGCTACGCACGTAATAAACTCGGCCAAGGAGAACGTGCACGAGCGCATCGCTGAGCTCACCGCGGGCTTGGGTGCCGACGTGGTGATAGAGGCGGTAGGACACCCCAGCACATATGTGATGGCGGTGGACGAGGTGGCCTTCACGGGACGCGTGGTGTGCATAGGCTATGCGAAGAGTGAGGTGGCCTTCCAGACGAAGCTGTTCGTGCAGAAGGAGCTGGACATCCGTGGCTCGCGCAATGCGATGCCGAGCGACTTCCGCGCGGTGATACGCTACATGCAGTCAGGAGCATTCCCTGCCGAGGAGTTTATCAGCCGCATCATTGAGCCTACCCAAGCGGACGAGGCGCTGAACGAGTGGGCGGAGGCACCGGGCAAGGTATTCCGTATTTTGGTGAAGTTTTAGGAAGTCTCACCCCAAATGGCACACTAAATTAAAGATTAAAAACTCTGACGTTGACTTCTAACTTTTAATTCATAAAAAAGGAGCGATCAGTTCGCTCCTTTTTTGTTGACAATCTCAAACGGTACGCGCACGGAGACGCCGCTTCGCATGAGGTCGGTGAGGTTGGGATAGATGCGCTCCTTGAACGAGGCCCAGCTGCGCTGCTCCATCTGCGTCCACCCTGCCTCGGCGAGGGCGAGGGCGCGGGGAAAGGCCATGTAGGTGGCGCGGTTGACATCGGCAATGGCTTCAGCCCAGAGGGTACCCATGACGCCTTGTATGTGTTGTTGCTCCTCGGCGGGGCGGCCATAGCCGGGGTCGAGCTTATAGCAGTTCTCGAGCGTAGAGAGTGGCATGCCCCAGTTGTTGTACTCGGGCAGATCGCCCTTCCACTGCGGGTAGTCGAGGTAGGCATACTCGCCCGGAGCCATGATGAGGGGATGGCCATGCTGATGCGTGAGGGTCTGACAGGTGGGGGTAAGCCCGTAGCGCCAGGTAACAAGCGTCACATCCTTGGGATAGGGGAAGAGGTAATCATTGGCGGGCGGATAGATGTTGTCGAGTTCGCACCAGAGGATGGCTTTCTTGCCTTGGTGGCGCACCGCCTCGAGCACGCGGCCGAAGAAGGGTATCATGAGGTCGGTAGCCTTGGTGTAGCCATGGCTCTGCATCAGGGCACGGCAGTGCTCACACTGGGCCCAGTTGGCCGGTACGGCAGCCTCATCGCCTCCGAGGTGTATGTAGGGCGATGGGAACAGGGCGGCCACCTCGCGGATGACATCGTCCAGGATGCGGTAGCTCAATTCATTGGCTGCACACACCATGCGATTAGTGGTGGTGCCCACCACGACAGTGTCGGTGGCAAGGTGCGAACAGGCGAGCTCGGGGTAGGCCGAGAGGATGGCTACGGTGTGGCCGGGGATGTCGATCTCGGGCACCACCTCGATGTGGCGCTCGGCGGCATAGGCGATGATGCGGCGCAGGTCGTCGTGCGTGTAGTGCTGGCGGCTGGCCAGGCGGGGGTGGCTATCGATGTGGATGCGCCAGCCCTGGTCGTCGGTGAGGTGCAGCTGCAGCACATTGTACTTGTACTTGGCCATCTGATCGATGAAGAACTCGACATCCTCGACGGGGAGGAAGTGGCGGGCGGGATCGAGCATGAGGGCGCGACGGGCAAAGCGGGGTGCATCGTCGATGACGATGGGCGACACCTCGTCAGATGCGGTGGCACACACATCGCCCAGGAGGAGCTGGTCGAGCGTGGTAGAGGCGCGGTAGAGGGCCTCGGCCGTGCTACCGCGTAGAGTGATGGCGCGGTGCGACACCTCGAGGCGGTAGTGCTCGGCACCCTGCAGTGTGGGGTCGATGGCTAAGGTGATGCTGCCCTTGCGGGGTTGCGATGCGAGGGGCACTGCCACGCCGGTGCGGTGCAGAATGCTGTGGGCGATGGCCTCGGCAACGGGCACGAGCGAGTCGGCCGGACAACAGATGGTGGTGCGGCCCGCCTCGATGCGGAAGGGCTTACCCTGGGGCAGCTCTACGTGATTGGGCATGGGGATGAGGGCCGAGAGGTTGTCTTGTGCTGCGATGGGCCCAGCGATGGGGAGTGCCAGGGCAAGCGCCAAGAGGGCTCGGCATGCGAGGGTGCGAAGGGGAAATGACATCAGTGTTTCTCTGCTTTATACTGTAAATAACTTAAGTTTCGCGGAGCTCAACTTTTTAGGAGTTAAAAGGAGTTAAAGGAAGATATCGCTTCGCTCCTGGGGAGCTAAAGGCCAATAGTTCTTTCGCGCGTTCGAGACATTTGGCCTTTATCTCCATTTATCTCCATTCAACTTCTCATCTACCTGAATTGCGGAAGTTGAGCAAATAATAATCCAATACGGTGATGGCGGCCATAGCCTCAACGATGGGCACGGCGCGGGGTACCACGCAGGGGTCGTGGCGGCCCTTGGCCTTGAGGAGCTGCTCGTTGCCATGGATATCGAGCACGGTCTGCTCGCCCAACTGGGTGGCTACGGGCTTGAAAGCAGCACGGAAGTAGATAGGTTGGCCGTTGCTGATGCCGCCCTGGATGCCGCCCGAGCGGTTGGTGAGGGGAGTGACGGTGCCATCGCGGTTGACGAAGGGGTCGTTCTGCTCAGAACCGCGCTCGGCGATGCCATCGAAACCGCGGCCATAGTCGAAGCCCTTGCAGGCGTTGATGCTGAGCATGGCACTGCCCAAGGCTGCGTGGAGCTTGCCAAACACGGGCTCGCCCAAGCCTACGGGGCAGCCCTGGATGACGCAGGTGACGATGCCACCGATGGTGTCGCCATCGGCCTTGACAGAGAGGATGAGCTGCTCCATCTCTTGCGCCTTGGCGGTGTCGGGGCAACGCACGATGTTGGTTTCGGTGAGCGAGAGGTCGTAGCGGGTGTAGTCGTTGTGGAGGGCTATGTGTCCCACCTGCGAGGTATAGGCCTGTATGGTGATGCCCAGTTCGCGCAAAGCCAGCTTAGCCAGGGCTCCCGCCACGCAACGGGCCACGGTCTCGCGAGCCGAGGTGCGACCACCACCCCGATGGTCGCGCAGGCCATACTTCTGCTGATAGGTGAAGTCGGCATGCGAGGGGCGGTACACATCGCGTAGGTTATCGTAATCGGCCGAGTGCTGACTGGTGTTGCGCACAAAGAAACCGATGGGGGCACCGGTGGTGCGGCCCTCGAAGATACCGGAGAGGAACTCCACCTCGTCGGACTCGTGGCGACCGGTGGTCACAGCACTTTGTCCCGGACGACGGCGACGCATCTCGCTACGCACAAAATCCATGTCTACGACGATGCCTGCGGGCATGCCGTCAACCACACCGCCTATGCCAGGCCCGTGCGACTCGCCAAACGAAGTGAGGCGAAAGAGTGTACCGATTGTATTCATGAGGGGTGAGAGTTTAGGGTTGAGGGGTGAGGGGTGAGAGTTTAGGGTTGAGGGTTTGGTGTGTCTGCCGGATGGCTCATTCAACATTCAACCCTCAACATTCAACCTTGATTAGTGGCAGCAGTCGCAACCGCCGTCGTGGTCGCCACAGCCATCGCAGCCACCACCGCAGCTGTCGCAGCCGCATCCGCAGCCACCCTGACCGGTGATGATGTTGATAAGTGCCTGAATCTCTTCCTTAGTTGCATCGTGCATGCTGAGTACCTTACCCTCGAAAGCAAGGCCCATGCCTGCGTAGGGATGGTTGAGGTCGATGGTCACGGTGCTCTCCTTAACCTCTACCACGAGGCCGTTCATGCGCTGACCCTCGGCATTGACAAGGGGAATCACGTTGCCGGGATAGATCTGCTTGTCGTCAAACTTGCCATTGATGCAGAAGATGTTCTTGTCTACATCGATAACGTACTCCTCGTTGCGGTCGCCATTGGTCTCGTCCTTGGTGAGGGTGAAGTTGAAGGTGTCGCCCTCCTTGAGGTCGTTGAACTTCTCCTCGAATGCTTCGAAGGTGAAGCCCAAACCGGTGGTAAACTGGAAGGGATGCTCGGCGGTAGCCTGCTCTACGAGTTCTTTCACGCCGTCGAGTACGGTGTACATATCGTATGTTACGATAATGGTCTTGCTAGGATTGATTTCTGCCATATTCTCTTTGTTTTTATATATTTTATACAATTCTTGATTGCAAAGGTAAGCTTTTTTCTCGGATTACAGTTCTATTGGCATCAGTTAATCGATTTTTTACACTAACTTTGCAACATAGTTGCGAAGATAGGCTGCACCCGTTGAAAATAAAAACGAGTTTTATTCACTCGTTTGCACTATCTTTGCCATTGACAAATTAAAACTAAAACGAAAGATGCAAATGAAATCACTCATCGAAAAATATCCCTTTGAGGTGGAAACCTTCCAGGTGGACTATACAGGCGGACTCTCGTTCGGATTCCTCGCCAACAAGATGCTGATCACCGCTGGCAACCATGCCAACGAGCGCGGATTCGGCAAGGAACGACTCAGCGCCGACGGCAAGACGTGGGTACTCTCGCGACTCGCCATAGAGATGGATGCCTACCCCAACGAGGGAGAGAAATACTACGTGGAGACCTGGGTGGAGGGGGTAAACCGCCTCTTCACATCGCGTAACTTCCGCGTGCTGGACAAGAACGACAACATCATCGGTCACGCTCGCTCTACCTGGGCACTGATCGATATGGAGACACGCCAGCCGGCCGACCTCACCACATTGTACGATGGCGAACTGGCGGCATACAGCTGCGACGAGCCCTGCCCCATCAAAGGCGTGAGCCGTGCACGCGTGACCACCACGGAGCCCGCAGGCGAATTCGTGCCGCTCTACTGCGATATCGACTACAACGGACACCTCAATAGTGTAAAGTACATCGAGCACATTCTCAATGAGTTGCCGCTCGACATCTTCCGCACCCACACCGTACACCGCGTGGAGGTGAGCTACAGTGCCGAATGCTTCTACCGTGAGCGCCTTGCCGTATACATCGACAAAAAAGGCGACGACCACGAATACGATGTGGAGATACGCAAGGAGGCTGGCGAAGTGGCTTGCCGCGCCAAGATTATATTCAAGTAGTAGCTATTACTCTGACTGCTCGGAGAAATCATAATTCAGAATTAAAATACATGCTCGCCCTCTCACCCATCCTCGTCTTTATGGCCGTATACCTTGCCGGCTCGCTGCTGGCAGGCGACTTCTACAAGGTGCCGCTTACGACGGCCTTCCTCGCCGCCTCGGCCTATGCCGTATGCATCACTCCGCGCCTCAAGCTGAAGGAGCGCATCGCCATCTTCTCCCGTGGAGCCGGCGATGAGAACATGATGCTTATGGTGTGGATATTCATCCTGGCCGGAGCCTTCGCGCAGTCGGCCAAGCAGATGGGAGCCATCGACGCTACGGTAAACCTCACGCTACGCATGCTACCCGAGGGTATGCTGCTGCCGGGACTCTTCCTTGCGGCCTGCTTCATATCGCTCTCGGTGGGCACATCGGTGGGTACCGTAGTGGCGCTCACACCGGTTGCCGTGGGCATTGCCGAGCAGACGGGTGGCACACTGCCACTAATCGTGGCTATCGTGGTGGGCGGAGCCTTCTTTGGCGATAACCTCTCCTTCATATCGGACACGACTATCGTGGCTACGCAGACGCAAGGTTGCCGCATGAATGATAAGTTTAAGGCAAACATCAGCATTGCTGCCCCGGCGGCCATCATCGCACTCGTCATCTACATCATCTTGGGACGCAGCATAGAGGTGCCGTCGCAAGTGCCGCTACTGGAATGGTATAAGGTGATTCCCTATGTGGCCGTGTTGGTTTTGGCTCTGGTAGGACTCAACGTGCTGGCCGTGCTGGCCATAGGCATCCTGCTGGCTGGGGGCATAGGTATCTGCTGCGGTAGCTTCGATGCCATGAGTTGGATGAGTGCCATGGGAGAGGGTATCCTGGGCATGAGCGAGCTCATCATCGTGACACTACTCGCGGGAGGCATGCTGGCACTGATACGCCATAATGGGGGTATCGACTACCTCATACGCTTGCTCACCCGCCGCATCAGCGGAGTGCGTGGAGCAAAGTTTACCATTGCATTGCTCGTGATTTTGGCCGACCTGTGCACAGCCAACAACACCATTGCACTCATCACCGTGGGACCCATGGCTCGCGACATTGCCGACCGCTATGGCGTGGATCATCGCGTGAGCGCTTCGTTGCTCGACACCTTCAGTTGCTTTGCCCAAGGACTCATCCCCTACGGTGCACAGCTCTTGATGGCTGCCGGACTTGCTGCCATCACTCCGTTCGAGATTATCGGCTACCTGTACTATCCCATCATCTTGGGTGTGATAGCCGTATTGGCCATCCTATTCAACTTTCCCCGCCGCTATGCAAAAGCTTGAGGTGCAGCGTACTGACGATGGCTCGGCTACACTATTCGTGCCCGAACTTGATGAGCATTACCACTCAGTGAAGGGGGCATATACCGAGGCGCTACACATCTACCGCGACTGCGCCTATCTGCATGCTGCCGAGAGCATCGGTGAGCGTCCATTGCGACTGCTCGAGATTGGCTTCGGCACCGGACTCAACGCTGCGGTCACCGCCATGGCTGCCACGACTGAGCGCCCCGTGCACTACATCACACTGGAGAAGTACCCCGTAGAGCCCGAGCTCATTGCGAGCTTGGACTATGAGCATATCGTGGATGCTACGCTGCTGACTGCCATCCATGCCGCACCATGGGAGGAACCCACAGCCATCACACCTCACTTCACCCTCGAAAAACGATGCTGCGACCTGCTCGCCTCTCCCCTCCCCGATGCCATCGACATCGTGTACTTTGATGCCTTTGCCCCTGAAAAGCAACCCGAGATGTGGAGTGCCGAGATCTTTGCCCGCATCTACCAAGCCATGCGCCCCGCAGGAGTGCTCACCACCTATTGTGCCAAGGGGGCCATACGCCGCTTGCTGCAAGCCACAGGCTTCAGCGTGGAGCGACTTGCAGGTCCCATAGGTGGAAAGAGAGAGATATTGAGGGCAACAAAGGGGGAGTGATGGGGTGTTCGCTCAGTAGATTTTACAAATTCATTCGGCTAGCACTACCTTTAATCTGCTTTGCAGCTTGAAATTAGGATGCGGCTCAGAAATACTCAAATAAATTTGGTATTTCATTCACCTTGCACTAATTTTGTAAAATAATCTTTATCCAAGATGAGTAAAGAAACGTGTAAGAACATACTGAACACCATACAATATCCTGACGACCTGAGAAAGCTCAAGTTGTCACAACTCCCCCAACTGTGCGAAGAGTTGCGCCAATTCATCATCGCAGAGTTGTCGCAAAACCCCGGACACTTTGGCTCTACACTCGGCGTCATCGAACTCACCGTAGCATTGCACTACGTATTCAACACGCCCAATGACCGACTCGTGTGGGACGTAGGTCACCAAGCCTATGCACACAAGATACTCACGGGCCGTCGCGAGCAATTCCATACCAATCGTAAGTACAAGGGACTGAAGCCCTTCCCCTCACCCGAGGAAAGTGAGTACGATACCTTCACCTGCGGACATGCGTCGAACTCGATTTCCGCAGCACTCGGTATGGCCGTGGCTGCCAAGAAGCAGGGCGAAGACAAGCGTCGCGTGGTGGCCATCATTGGCGATGGTGCCATGAGTGGCGGATTGGCTTTTGAGGGACTTAACAACGTATCGGAGAGCGACAATGACATGCTCATCATCCTCAACGACAACAAGATATCTATCGACCGTTCCGTGGGCGGATTCAAGAAATACCTGCTCAGCCTCACCACAGCACCCACCTACAACAAGTGGCGCTACCGCTTTGGCAAGGTATTGGGCAAGTTGGGCTTGATGAAGGGAGGAGGCCGCGAGCGCATCATCCGCTTCAACAACAGCGTGAAGTCGCTACTCACCAAGCAGCAAAACATCTTTGAAGGCATGAACATCCGCTACTTTGGCCCGGTTAACGGACACGACGTAGTAGAATTGGTACACGCCCTGCGCAACATCAAGGACATGCGCGGCCCCAAGATGCTGCACATACATACCATCAAGGGTAAGGGCTTCGCATCGGCCGAAGAGAACCCCACCGAGTGGCATGCTCCGGGCCTATTCGACGCGGAGACAGGTGAGCGCTTCGAGTCAAGCGATGAGAACAAGCCACCACGCTTCCAGGATGTATTTGGACACACCGTACTGGAGCTGGCTCAGCAAAACAAGAAGATCGTTGGCGTCACCCCTGCCATGCCCACAGGATGCTCGCTCAACATCATGATGGAGAAACTCCCCTGCCGCTGCTTCGACGTAGGCATTGCCGAGGGACATGCCGTGACCTTCTCGGGCGGTATGGCCAAGGATGGACTCATCCCCTTCTGCAACATCTACTCATCGTTCTTGCAGCGTGCCTACGACAACATCATACACGACGTAGCTATCAGCCGTTCGAACGTGGTGCTCTGCATCGACCGTGGCGGACTAGTAGGCGAAGATGGCGCCACACACCATGGAGCCTTCGACCTGGCCTTCTTGCGCCCCATACCGAACCTCACCATTGCTGCGCCCTACGACGAACACGAGCTGCGCAAGCTCATGTATACCGCACAGTTGCCCGACAAGGGTCCCTTTGCTATCCGCTACCCCCGCGGTCGCGGTAAACTGGTCGACTGGCGCTGTCCCTTCGAGGAACTTCCCATCGGCAAGGGTCGTTGCCTGCGCGAGGGTAACGGCGTGGCTATCCTCAGCATAGGTTCTGTTGGCAACCTCGCAGCCGAGGCTATCGACCGCGTAGAGAAGCAGGGCATCAGCGTTGCTCACTACGACATGCGCTTCCTCAAGCCCATCGACGAGGAGATACTGCACGAGGTGGGCCGCAAGTTTAAGCGCGTCATCACACTGGAGAACGGCACCATCAAGGGCGGACTCGGTAGCGCTGTGCTGGAGTTTATGGCCGACCACGGATACCAGCCTCACATCACCCGCTTGGGCCTGCCCGATGAGTTTATCGAACACGGCTCCGTACCCGAGCTATGCCGCCTATGCGGTATCGATGTGGAGAGCATCGTGAAGGAGATAGTAAAGTAACGAGATTTTAGGAACACCGGATTGCCCGGAGCTCCTGGGAAACAAGAATAACAAACAACTGAGCCAATGAAAATCATCATCGCCGGTGCTGGCGCCGTAGGTACACACCTTGCCAAGATGCTCTCTGATGAGCGACACGACATCGTGCTCATTGATGAAGGCGAAGAGCGATTGTCAAGCCTTGAGTCGAACTTCGACCTCATGACACTCGTCGCACGCCCCACCTCGATAAGCAGCCTCAAGGATGCCGGAGCGGCCGATGCAGACCTCTTCATTGCCGTTACCCCCGAGGAGAGCACCAATATCACCTCGTGCATACTGGCCCACTCGCTCGGCGCCAAAAAGACCGTAGCGCGCATCGACAACTACGAGTACCTGCAACCCAAGAACAAGGAGTTCTTCAAGAACCTCGGCGTAGACTCTCTCATCTATCCTGAGATGCTGGCAGCCAAGGAGATTGCCGACGGACTACACCTGAGCTGGATACGCCAATGGTGGGAGTTTAGCGGTGGAGCACTCGTGATGCTCGGCGTCAAGCTGCGCGACAATGCACTGATCCTCGACACCCCCATCTACCAGCTCAAGAAGGAGCAACCTTACCATATCGTGACCATCAAGCGACAAGGCGAAACCATTATCCCCGGTGGTGTCGATGTATTGAAAGCAGGCGATATCGTATACTTCATGACCTCGAAGCGCTCGTTGCCCTACATCCGTAAGATCACAGGCAAGGAGGCTCACTCCACCATACGCAACATCATGATCATGGGCGGTAGCCGCATCGCCATGCGTGCCACCCAGCTCGTGAGCGACGCCATGAGCGTCAAGGTCATCGAGAGCGACTACAACCGCTGCCACTGGTTTACCGACATGGTGGACGATAGCGTCATGGTCATCAATGGTGATGGACGCGACTACGAACTGCTCAGCGAGGAAGGTATCAGCGAGGTGGACGCCTTCGTAGCGCTCACCGACAATTCAGAGACCAACATCCTCGCCTGCTTAGCAGCCAAGCGCATGGGCGTATTCAAGACCATTGCCGAAGTTGAAAACATCGACTACATCGGTATGGCCGAGAGCCTCGACATAGGCGCCGTCATCAACAAGAAGAAGATTGCCGCCAGCTACATCTACCAGCTACTGCTCGATGCCGATGTGGAGAACGTCAAGTGCCTCACCTTCGCCAATGCCGACGTGGCCGAATTTATTGTCAAGGAGAACGCCCGCGTCACCCGCACTCAAGTGAAAGACATCAACCTACCCAAGGGAGCCACCATCGGCGGACTCGTACGTGGCGAAGAGGGTATCCTCGTTACCGGTAACACACAGATACAGGCTGGCGACCACGTTGTCGTATTCTGCCTCACATCTATGATTAAACGATTAGAAAAATATTTCAATTGATCCATTTCCGCACCATATTCCGCATCATAGGTACCTTGCTGCTCCTGCTGGCAGGCGTGTTCTTCGTGCTGGGGCTCGTATCGCCACTCTTCAAGGGAAACGACCTCTTCAGTTTCCTTGTATCGTCGTTTTTTACGGCCTTCGTAGCGCTATGGTTCCTCATCTTCGGTAAGGGTAGTAAGGCGGAATTTTCGAGACGCGACAGCTACATCACCATCACCTTCTGCTGGATAGCTTTTGCCCTGTTTGGATCACTCCCCTACTGGCTGGGCGGCCACATCCCCAGCTTCACCGATGCCTTCTTCGAGTCCATGTCGGGCTTTACCACCACCGGTGCCTCCATCCTCGACAACATCGACAGCCAGCCCCACACCCTGCTCCTATGGCGTAGCATCACTCAATGGCTGGGCGGATTGGGTATCGTATTCTTCACCGTCGCTATCCTCCCCATCTTCGGCATCGACAAGGTGCAGCTCTTTGCCGCTGAGGCCACAGGCGTAGCCCAGCGCAAGGTACACTCACGCGTGACGGTAGGTTCACGATGGATATTCGGCATATACATGTTGCTCACCACCGCCTGCGCAGTCACGCTCAAGTTGTGCGGTATGAATTGGTTTGACGCTGTCAACCATGCCCTTACGACCATCGCTACGAGCGGATTCTCAACGCACCAAGCGGGTATTGCCGCCTTCGACTCGGCACGCATCGAGTATGTGCTCACACTCTTCATGTTTCTCAGCGGTATCAACTACACGCTGCTCTTCCTCTTGCTCTTCAAGGGCAAGATACGTGCATTGTACCGCAACACAGAGTTTCGCGTGTACCTCTTCACTGTATTGGGCTTCACGACCATAATCACCATCGGTCTGCTCGCACAAGGCAACATCGGTTTTGAGAAAGCGCTGCGCGTATCGCTCTTCCAAGTCATATCACTGCAGACTACCACGGGCTACGCCACCGCCGACTACACCTTGTGGCCCCCCTATCTGTGGATGCTACTCAGCTTCGTCATGTTCTTCGGTGCTTGCGGAGGCTCCTCTACCGGTGCTATGAAATGTGGCCGCGTAGCCATCTTAGCTAAGAGTATCCGTGGCGAGTTTCACCGCATCCTCCACCCAAATGCTGTCATCCCCGTACGCATGGAAGGCAACGTCATCAGTCAGGACACGCGTGCCACCGTGCTCACCTTCACCTGCCTCTACTTCCTACTCATCTTTGTAGGATGGTTTGCCTTCATGGTGATGGGACTCGACTTTGTTGAGGGATATAGCATCTCGGTTAGCTGCGTGGGAAACATCGGCCCTGCCCTCGGCACCTTAGGCCCCGCCTATTCATGGAGCGCCCTACCCGCCTCGGCTAAATGGCTCAGTACACTGCTCATGCTCATCGGCCGTCTTGAGCTCTTCACCATCTTGCTCATGTTCACCTCTACATTCTGGAAGAAACGATAAGAGGCGCGAAGCAATGGTGAGATTTCTCTCACGACTACTTCCTACATAAAGTCATCGACAAGCCTTGAAAAATCTGCGGCAAGCCTACTTATTTATTTAATCGTTGAGATAAATTTCGGCTTCAACCCTTGCCGCCGGAGTCGGGACAATTGCAGTCTTTGAGGAGCGTTAGCAGATGCTCCACATCGTGTTGGATGCGCTTGTAGCAAGGAGAATCCTCGTATTCGGTATTCTTGCGAAGCACTGACTCAATGGACTGAAGGCTATGATGATAGGCTGTGAGTTCGTTGCGATATTGCTGCTCGTGACAGGCGAGATGTCTTATCTCGGCCTCACGCTCACGACGCAGTCGCACGCAAACAGGGGTGAGCAGTTTGAGCACGACATTCTCCTTGAGGTGATGTCCCTGAATGAAGAGATAAGCATTGTCGGGGGTTACGCCCAATTCCTCAAACTCGGGCTGCATAGCTTCGAGGTCGGCAGTGGCATGAGGATAGCGGCGCGCAAGCCAAGCGCGCTTCTTCTCTACGCGGAGGCGGAGCTGCTCAAGAGCCTCTTCGGGATGCGTCACGCTTACGGGGTCGAGGCGCACTACGCGGCAGAAGTCTTGCATTGAGAATGGAGAAAGATCGCGCTTGCGGTAGAACCATACATTCCACAAGAAGAGAGGATAGATAATCTGCGAGTAGAGGCGGAAGAAGGCTGCAAAGTCAATGAGAGATCTATCGTTGAGAGTGCTCTGCACGCACACACCGTGCAGACTTTCGGCATAGCACTGGAAGTTCTCGATGGCATAGGCGTAGGTATGAAGCACATAGGGACTCTGAATAATACGGCGCGAAGTACCTGTAACGCCCTGCAGCAGATAGTCGTAATCGCTATCAACGCAAGCTATCATATGGCAACCAAGGCCCTGGCCAAGGTCGTTCATCATAGCCACCTTCTTACCCTTGGCAAGGGAGGTATTAGAGGGCAGCATTACCTGAAAGTAGTAACGCTCGGTATTATATTGGCTCAGCAGATGACTCCAAAACGACACATCATCGTAGCTCTCCACGTAGGCTACAATGCGCTTACGTGCACTCTTGGGGCGCAGACTATTGGCAGCGCCGATATAGAGTGAGTTGATACTATCAGTCAGTCGCTTAGCCATTTTATTCGTTGTGAGTTATGTTTTTTTTCAGAAAACTCCTAACTCCTAGTTCCTATCTAAACCACGGTTATATCCGTTACCTCCGTCACGGCATCCATCCAGCCTCCCATGACCATAGCGGGTGAGTGGGTGGTGAGAATGAGCTGCGCGTAAGGATTCATCTCGCGTATAATCTCGATGATGCGTTGCTGCCACTCGATGTGGAGCGACACCTCGGGCTCGTCCATGAGAAGGATGCAGGGCTGCTTGTCTTGCACAAGCACGGTGAGCAAGATGACAAGCATCTGCTTCTCACCGCTCGACAGGGTATAGGGCAACAACTCTTCACCATCTTGCGAGAAGAGGATCTCGTTGCTATTGCGGATGATTTTCTTGCCCGTATCGGCAAAGAGTTCATCGGCAAGATCTTGGAAACGACGTTTGGGATACGACACCTCGGCAGCTTTGAGCTGTCCGTCGGGGTCGCCCGATGAGAGGAGTTCGATGATGCGGTTGCCAATGTTGACCTGATAGTCAAGATAGCGGCGCTGAAGCTGATAGAGTTGCCAGTCGAGTTCGGTCTTCACATTCTTGTCGGCCATCTTCTCAGCAAGATTGCTATGGAAGAGGGGGCGGTCGAAGCTACGGATAACATCGAAGCGCACCACCGTGGCATCCTCGGGATAGAAGGTCATCTTCACACCTTCGATGTCCTTCACATTCACATCGCCACCGGCAAGGTGGTCGAGCGTAGAGGCTGCACGGTTGAGAATGGTAGACTTGCCTATGCCGTTGACACCGCTCAAGATATTAACATCGCGGCGCAGGTCCCATACGATATGCTTGCGCCCCCACATGGCCTCAATCTCGATGCGCTGAATATATTCAGCTCGTATTGCCTGTTGTTGGTCTTTCATCGCTCCGTTACATAATGTTTTGGGCAAATGTAACAATTAATTTAATATGATTAAAGGTTTGTCAATTAAAATTTGTATCTTCGCGCAATAATTTATATTAGTGTGAACATTACAATCCAATATTAACAAAACACTACATTATGAAGAAAACACTTCTGACCCTCTTGGCAGGCATCATGTTGGCATCGGTATCGGTGCTCTACACCAGTTGTCAGTCAAAGCCCGGAACCTTTGAGATTGGTGATCAAAAGTTCCTCCTCAACGGCGACTCCTTCACCGTGAAGGCCGCCGAAGTACACTACCCCCGTATCCCCCGCGAGTATTGGGAACATCGCATCGAGATGTGTAAGGCATTGGGTATGAACTCTGTCTGCATCTACATCTTCTGGAACATCCACGAGCAGCAGGAGGGCGTGTATGACTTTACCGGTAACAACGACATCCGTGCATTCTGTAAATTGGCGCAAAAACATGGCATGTACGTAATCGTACGTCCTGGTCCCTATGTATGTGCCGAGTGGGAAATGGGTGGTCTGCCCTGGTGGCTCTTGAAGAAGAAGGATATCCGTCTGCGCGAGCAGGATCCCTACTTCATGGAGCGTGTACGCCTCTTCGAACTCGAGGTAGGTAAGCAGCTTGCTGACTTGCAGATCACACGTGGTGGTAACATCATCATGGTACAGGTAGAGAATGAGTATGGCTCATATGGCAAGGACAAGGAATACGTATCAGCTGTACGCGACATGGTTCGCGAGGCTGGCTTCACCGACGTGCCTTTGTTCCAGTGCGATTGGGCGTCAAACTTTGAGCTCAACGCACTTGACGACCTCGTATGGACAATGAACTTCGGTACAGGTGCCAACATCGACAGCCAGTTCCGTCGCTTGAAGGAGCTCCGTCCAAACACTCCGCTCATGTGCTCTGAGTTCTGGAGCGGATGGTTCGACAACTGGGGCCGCCAGCACGAGACACGCGATGCGAAGGACATGGTAGCAGGTCTCCAGGAGATGCTCGACAAGAACATTTCCTTCTCACTCTACATGACTCACGGAGGTACCTCATTCGGCCACTGGAGCGGTGCTAACAGCCCCGGCTTCTCACCCGACTGCTCATCATACGACTACGACGCGCCCATCAACGAGGCTGGTCAGGCGACTCCCAAGTACCACGAGTTGCGCAACATGTTGGCTCAGTACAACGGTGGTAAGCCCCTTCCCGAGGTGCCCGCTACAATGCCCGTACAGACCGTAGCTGAGTTCCAGATGACCGAGGTCGCTCCCATCTTCGAAAACCTCCCCGAGGCTATCCACTCTGAGGAGATCAAGACTATGGAGGAGTTTGACCAGGGTTGGGGTTCAATGCTCTACCGCACTACCCTCAAGGGTACCGATAGCCAGAGCCGCCTCACTATCACTGACGCTCACGACTATGCACAGGTATTCATCGATGGCAAGTACATCGGTAAGATGGACCGTCGCCTCGGTGAGAAGGTGCTCACCCTCCCCTCTGTACGCGAAGGCGCTGTGCTCGACATCCTCGTTGAGGCTATGGGCCGCATCAATTTCGGTCGTGCCATCAAGGACTTCAAGGGTATCACTGAGAAGGTAGAGCTCACCACCGTAGCTGCTAATGGCGAGGCTACTACAACCGAACTTAAGGGCTGGGATGTATACCTCTTCCCCAACACTTACGAGTTCACCACCAACAAGAACTACCAGGCTATTGCCGACACCAAGGCTCCCGGTTACTATAAGGGTAGCTTCACTGTTGACAAGAAGGCCGACACCTTCCTCGACCTCTCTACATGGGGCAAGGGTCTCGTATATGTAAATGGTCACTGCCTCGGCCGCTTCTGGGAGATTGGTCCCCAGCAGACACTCTACGTGCCTGGTTGCTGGCTCAACAAGGGTGCCAACGAAATTCTCATCCTCGACGTGAAGGGTCCGCAGGAGAACAAACTCTGTGGCCACGAGCAGCCCATCCTCGATGCTTTGCGCAATCCCGTGCCCGCATCACACCGCGAGCCCGGCACCGTACTCAGCCTCAAGGGAGAGAAGCCCGTGCTCAGCGCTCGTTTCAACGCAGGCAACGGCTGGCAGGAGCAGAAGTTCGGTAAGGTCATCGAAGGTCAGTACGTATGCATCGAGGTCATCAACAACCAGAAGGCTGGCGATGCTTACACCGCTATCGCAGAGTGGTATATGCTCGACGCTGATGGCAACCGTCTGAGCCGCGAGCCCTGGACCATCCAGTATGCCGACAGCGAGGACAAGAGCCGCAGCAACCGCACAGGTGACCGCATCTACGACCTCCAGGAGAGCACCTACTGGGCTACCGCACAGGGTGCAGAGCTTCCCCACCACCTCATCATCAACCTCGGCAGCAAGCAGCAGCTCACCGCTCTGCAGTACTTGCCCCGTATGGAGGAGGGTGCTCCCGGTGCTATCAAGGAATACCGCATCTACGTTAAGGACGAACCCTTCACCATCGTAAAGGAGTAATCGCCTAACGGTTTCGACATCCCTTATTAGAGAATATCTAAACACATTGCCCCTACGCTCTTTAGTGTAGGGGCAATGCTTATAATGGACAGATAAGAAGAGTTGCTACAGTGAGGAATATTTTTGCAACGCAAGTCGAGAATTTTTTTGTTTTGTAATGGCAGACCCACTTTTTCTTATTAACTTTGCAAGGAGAAGGACTGAGCACACGTAAAGATCCGACCTTCACACATACTACATAAATTATAGAATAGAAAGCCAAGCTAAATATGGACAATTTCATTGTATCGGCCCGCAAGTACCGCCCCGCAACGTTTGACACCGTAGTAGGGCAAAAGGCGCTCATCACAACCCTCAAGAATGCCATCCTCACAGGCAAGTTAGCGCACGCCTATCTCTTCTGTGGCCCGCGTGGTGTAGGTAAGACCACCTGCGCACGTATCTTTGCCAAGTCTATTAACTGCGAGCACCTTACCCCCGAAGGTGAGGCATGCAACCAGTGTGAATCATGCTGCGCTTTCAACGAGCAACGCTCATATAACATACACGAGCTTGATGCTGCATCAAACAACTCTGTAGATGACATCCGCGACCTTATCGACCAAGTACGCATACCGCCTCAGGTAGGCCGCTATAAGGTATTCATCATCGACGAGGTACACATGCTTTCAACCCAAGCGTTCAATGCCTTCCTCAAGACTCTTGAGGAGCCCCCACGCCACGCGATCTTCATCCTGGCCACCACTGAGCGCCACAAAGTATTACCCACGATTCTCTCACGCTGTCAGATATACGACTTCACACGCATCGAACTGAGCGACATTGTTGATCATTTGACAAAGGTTGCCACCAAAGAGGGAGTAACAACAGAGGAATCAGCACTGCACATCATTGCCCAAAAGGCCGATGGAGGTATGCGCGATGCACTCTCGCTCTTCGACCAAATGGTGAGCTACACGCAAGGTAACGTCACCTATCAGGGGGTTATCGGAAGTCTCAATATATTGGACTATGACTACTATTTCCGCTTCACCGACCTATTTTTAGGCAACAAGATAAGCGAGACGATGCTACTCTTCGATGAGGTGCTGCGCCGCGGTTTCGACGGAAGCAACTTCATCACCAACCTCACCGCTCACCTGCGCGACCTGCTTGTGAGCCGCGAGGAGGCCACCTTGCAACTCTTAGAGGTAAGTGCAGACGTGCGCGACCGCTACCGCGAACAAGCACAGAAGTGCCCAGAGAAATTCCTCATACGTGCCATCAAATTATGCAACGAATGCGATCTCAACTATCGCGTTAGCAAGAACAAACGTCTTCTTGTTGAACTCACCTTAATACAGCTGGCACAACTGACTGAAGAGGGTGACGATAACAGTTCGGGGCGTAGCCCCCGACGACTGAAACCCCTATTCCAGAAGGCGGTAGCCACCGCCTCGGTAAGCCTTCCGAACAATAGTACGAAAGCTACTACCACCCCCACAAGTGGGCAGAGAGTCAGTACCCCCAATCAGCCACAAGCTCCTAATACAACGACAGCGCAGCAAGTTACTCCACCCAGTTCAGGAGGCATAGCTGCCCTTGCTGGACTCAGCACCCCACAAGGGCGCACAGTAAGCACGCGCAAACCTCTAAGCATTTCGTTACGCGGACATGCCAATAACACCATAGCTACACAAGCTACTACGCCCGCTCAAACAACAACGCAACAACATGTAATCGTAGAGGAATTGCCCGTCAGCGAGGAGGGTTTGCGCATTTGCTGGAAACAATTTGCCTCCACACTCCCCCAAGAGGAGTCGGCTATGGCTGGACGTCTGATGAATATACGTCCCAACTTAGACAAAGGCGGCCGATTCACTATCACATTGGACAACAAACTGGTAGAGCAAGAGATGCGTACCATGAAACCCCGCATCGAAGCATACCTACGCCAACAGATGCAGAATAGCACGATTAGCATGGAAATAATCTTGGACGAAACCCAAGGAATACGCCGCATCTATAGCAGAGTGGAGCAATTCCAAATGATGGAACAGCGCAATAATGCACTCACCAGGCTAAAAAAGGCTTTCGACCTCGACTTGCAATAATATCGGAAAAGGCCACATGCCTATGACACGACAAGGTCGCAAATCACTTGCGCCCCAGCATAGGTATTCAGTCGCTCTACTAGTTCGCGACGCTGCATCATCAACTCTTGCCTCAATACGGGCGAAGATAGTTGCACATAAAGCGTTTGATTTCGTATGACAAGGTTACGTGTATAGCGTGCAACGATTGGTCCCATGACATGAGTCCATCCCTGTATAAGACGATATTCATTAAGTGGCGATTCCAACCCCTGCTGACGCAAAAACTGACGCAGGAGGTCGCCTATTGGTTCTGAATTAGTTCGACGCATTTCGCTATAGTTGCTGAGTCACCGTGCCATCAGACACCGTATATAGTTTATAATCGCCCGTTGCTGCTGCAAGTATGCGGTCAAGATGTCCGCGATTTACATCAGTTATGAATATTTGCCCGAAAGTATCGCTCGATACGAGATGCACTATCTGCTCCACACGCGATGCATCAAGACGATCGAAAATATCATCAAGCAAAAGGATGGGAGTCGTATGCCCAGAACGACGCAAGAAATCGAACTGAGCCAACTTAAGCGCTATCAAGTAGGTCTTGTTCTGCCCCTGCGAACCTTCACGTTTAATAGGATAGCCCCCGAGTTGCATCACTAAATCATCTTTGTGAACCCCGTGCATTGAATAGCCCATAATGCGATCCTTGGCACGACCATCACGAATAACATCAAGCAATGCTCCGCGGTCACCATGCGATAAGTAACTTAGAGCCACCTCTTCGCGTTCTCCTGAGATCTGACTATAAAAGCGTTGAAAAGTCGGAGTGAGCTCTTCAATAAAAGCCCTTCGACGCTCATAAATAAGCGTTCCGGCTTGCGCCATCATCTCCTCCCACAGACTCAACAATTCAGAATCAGGCTCTTGCTCCATCTTGAGCAAAGCATTACGCTGCTGCAGCGCCTTTTCGTAGTTGATTAGCTGCGACAGATACTCCTTGTCATGCTGAGATATAGCCATATCCATGAAACGACGACGCTCCTCACTACCCCCAAGAATCAATTCATTATCAGAAGGAGACACCATTACCAAGGGGATAAATCCTACATGTTCAGAGAATCGCTGATAAGCTTTCTTATTTCGCTTCAGTATTTTCTTTTGTCTACGCTTCATACCGCAATAGATATCCTCCTCATCGCCTTGCTGAGTCTTGTAAAGTCCTTGAACAACAAAAAAATCAGCCTCGTGACGCATCACTTGAGAATCGATGGGATTAGTAGCACTCTTACAAAACGAGAGGTAATATACCGCATCGAGCAGATTGGTCTTTCCCATACCATTCTGCCCTATGAAACAATTAACCTTAGGCGAGAAGTCTAAATCAGCCTGCTCGATGTTCTTATAGTTAAGTATAGAGAGTCGTCTCAGTATCATTCAGCGTAATCAAGATTATTAGGCAAAGATACAAATAAACGAGCAAAAATTTATCAAGCTGCTTGAATATTTTTAAGAGCCGTCAAGGATAGCCTTCAAGCAAGCACCTCTTTACATACATAAAGTCTCATATAATAAAGGGAGAGAGACGATAAAACATCAAAAAAACAACACTCAGAAAAAGAAAAAAGGTTCCAAAATTTTAGTATTCAACGGAAATAGACTATTTTTGCAGTTCGTAATGGAAAGACTAAAAACTAAAAAAGAATAAAAATATGGCAAAACAAGAAATCAAACAAGAGCAAGTGCTCAACGTGGAAGAGGCTGTAAGCCGCTCTGAAGCATTTATCAACAAGAACAAGAAAACCATCTCAGCTGTGGTTCTCACAATCGTTGCACTCATTGTAGTTGGCGTGGTTGTATCAAACTACGTTATCAAGCCACGTGAGAACAAGGCTGCAGAAGCTCTCTTTGTTGGAGAAAAGTATTTCCAAAATGGCGATTACGAGACAGCACTCATCGAATTCGAGACCGTAGCTGACGACTTCGGCTGTACCAAGGCAGGCAAGTTGGCTAAGGCATACATGGGCATCAGCATGGCACAGCTCGGACGTTACGAGGAAGCTATCCCCTACTTGAAGGAGTTCAAGGGCAACGATTCTATGGTAGCCCCCTCAGTGCTCGCAGCCTTGGGTAACTGCTATGCCCACACTGGCAACGATGCACAGGCCGCAACAACACTAGTAAAGGCCGCTCACACAGCTGACAACAATTTGCTGAGCCCCGCGTACCTCATCCAGGCTGGACAGATTTTCGAGAAGCTTGGTAAGAAGGCTGATGCATTGAAGGCATACCAAGAAGTAAAGGACAACTTCTACGGCTCAACTCAGTCAATGAACATTGACATGTATATCGAGCGCGTAAAGTAATCTAATATTTTTCATACGCTTTGAGGGGCTTGGAGTTATAGAGTATCATGCTCTAAAATCCAAGCCTCTTTTATTTTAACACTTATAAACTATGGCAACCGCTTATCACAACCTCTCAGAATACGACATCAATTCAGTACCCTCAGCCGAAGGCATGAAATTTGGCATCGTGGTATCTGAATGGAACGAGAACATTACCGCAGCACTACTCCATGGTGCAGAAGAAACTCTGAAAAAACACGGAGCTAAGACCGAAGACATCATCGTACACACCGTACCTGGCAGTTTTGAACTCACCTACGGATCAGCTCTCCTCGTCAACAGCAATAAAGTAGATGCCGTTATAGCTATAGGCTGCGTAGTGCGCGGCGACACTCCCCACTTCGACTACGTATGCGCCGGAACCACACAAGGCATTGCTGCGTTGAATACTCAAGGAGACATCCCCGTCATCTATGGACTCATCACAACCAACACCATGCAGCAAGCAGAAGACCGCGCAGGCGGCATACATGGGAACAAAGGCGATGAATGTGCTATCACTGCAATCAAAATGGTAGACCTGAGCAGAAAACTAAAAAAATAAGCTATTTTATTTGTATATTCAAAAAAAAGCAGTACCTTTGCAACGCCTTTCAAAAGAAAGGCCGTTTGGGCAAATTCCAGAGTGGCCAAATGGGGCAGACTGTAAATCTGCTGTCTTTCGACTTCGGTGGTTCGAATCCATCTTTGCCCACAAAATGAGGAGTGAGAAATCGCTCCTCATTTTGTTTTTATGCCCACACGCAAAGCTGCGCATAAGAACAAAAAGCTAATATCATCAATTTGCCCTACAATAAAACACACCATGCCACACAAACCGCAAAAGTATGAATGCCATCGCGACTATTAAAACACAAAGCCAGACAGTATGTATCTGAAAGCTACAAACCGAACCCACCGCTATAACATTACTAAAACAACACCAACAGAATACAAGTTACGCGTTAACAAAATTCCCTCCACCATACATCGATAAATCTGATACAAAAAAGTCGCTCTGCTTACGCAGAGCGACTATACTATAATAAGATTAAGCGTCGTATTAGTTTGCAGCCTCGCTGCCGTCTTCCGTAGCAGGAATATCATAACCTGCGGTTTGACCTGCACCAGCTGCATTGTTTACAGCATTCTCAAGAAGCTCGCTCTCATGACCTACTTCTACACGAGAAGGCAATGAGTGAGCAGCAAATACACTGAGAACAAAAATACAACCAGCCAACACCCATGTTGTCTTTTCCAAGAAATCGGTTGTCTTACGAACACCCATAATTTGGTTTGATGAAGCGAATGATGAAGCTAAGCCACCACCCTTTGAGTTCTGGATAAGAACAATGCCACACATCAATACCGAAACAATAACGATAAGTACGATACAAAGTAAATACATAGTCTATTTTGAGTTGTTATTAATTACCAATTTTTCCAAAAATCTAATTTGGTCTGCAAAGTAAATATTTTTTTCTGGATATTTCAAATATAAACTGCGAATTATTTCAAGCGCGCGCGAATATTTACGTTGTTTGATATAAATCTTAGCCAAAGTCTCTGTAAAATAGCTCTCATCAAGCGATTCTTCACCTGCCAATACATCCTTCACATCCGAATCAGCAGGAGATACTTCCCCACTCTGAATTGGAGATAAAGGAGTAGCAGACGAAGAAATTTCTAAGACAGACTCAGGGACTGGCTGAGAGACCAATTCTTGCCCTATAAAACGGTCTATCAACTCCATACCCTCCGCATTAGAAGAAATCGCTGAAGAATCCCCAAACTCATCACCTAACAGATAGCGACTAACATAGTCTCCAGGAGCCTCAACTTGCAAATGCCGCATATCCCCCTCCTCTGGAAGCGTTCCCAAGAACGAATCTATCAGACTTAACGTACGATCAAGCCCCACAGCCTCCTGTTCCACAGCCTCTTCCAGTTCTACCCTATCCATAAACCCTTCTACCAATCGACACAAGGCCACACGGTCAGATATATAGAGGACAGATCGGCGCAATTCAGTTCCGAAATCGGACTCGTGAAGTAAATACAAATTATTGAGAAGCAGCAAACGAGCCGCCTGAAAATAGGGATAACGAGCCACAATACTACGCAGTTCGTACAACGTATCGCGATTGAGCCGCTCGGGATGATTGATAAGAGAGCCTAACACCATAAGTTACCAGTTTGCAACAGTTGCATTAAAAATCTGTTCCACAATCTCTTTAATCATCTGATTCACGAGCTCATCCTGCACATCATTGAGTTGCTGCGATGCATCAAACTCTCGACTTGCCGAGAACTGGCGCTCAAAATTCTCAGCAGGTACTTTGGCGTTCTCGAATGAAACCTTCACGGTCATTCTAAGCTGCATCATCGAAGAGTATCCATCCGACGAAATCGACTTATTCACTTGATCGTAAGCCGTAATCTCACCCGACAGATGAAGATCTCCATTTCGGTTTACCTGCTGCAATTTTGTCTGATTTACATAAATATCACTCAAAGCATTATTAAACATCGCCTCCATCGGTCCCCACTGATAAAGAGCACGATTAGGGAAGTTGTCTATTGATATCGTTTTGATAATATCATAGTTGATTGAAGCACCGTTAAACTTATAAGACACAGTACAACCCGCCAAAAGCAAAGCAAACAACACCGACGTTGCTCTATACACAATTCGCTCTTTCTTTCCCATCTTAATAGTCTTCAAGATTATATTCTTTAATCTTACGATAAAGTGTACGCTCGGAAATCTTCAGTTCCTGCGCAGCTAATTTACGACGCCCCCGACTACGTATCAGAGCCTTACGAATAAGATCCTTCTCCGCATTCTCAAGCGACATAACCTCCTCCACATCTTCCACATCTGGACTATCATAATCATCACGCATACGCCCCTTAGGAGAAGCAATGGATATAGTCGTTGGCTGCTGAGCTACAGTGGACTCAACAAGTGAAACATTGTTTACCGCAGAATGATGCGCCACAGCAACCTCACCATTCATGAGTGAGTTAACTTGGCGTTTGAGCTCCGCCACATCTTGACGCAATTCAAAGAGCACTTGATACAGAATCTCACGTTCACTCTCGAAACTTTTACCCTGTGCAACCTTGTTTCTTGCCAACATGGGTAAACTCATCTTTTCTTCGGGAAGATAACCATACACAATCTCTTCTGTAATCTCGCGTTGTTCCGAAAGCAAGGTAATCTGTTCTGCGACATTCTTCAACTGACGAATATTACCCGGCCACGAATAAGCCATAAGCACCTGCTTGGCCGAATCGGCAAGTTGCAACGAAGGCATAGTATAACGCTCAGCTACATCAGAAGCAAATTTTCGGAACAATAGAGGGACATCAGCCGGGCGTTCACGCAAAGGAGGAACTTTAATCTGAATCGTATTGAGACGATAATATAGGTCCTCGCGAAAATCACCTTTAGCTATGGCATCTACCAAGTTAACGTTAGTAGCCGCCACGATACGCACATTGGTCTTCTCCACCTTTGACGAGCCTACCTTAATATATTCACCCGATTCAAGAACGCGTAACAACCTTGCCTGAGTTGACAAAGGCAGTTCACCAATTTCATCCAAGAAAATAGTACCATTATTAGCTTCTGCAAAGTATCCATTGCGTTCATCGATAGCTCCAGTAAATGCACCCTTCACGTGACCGAAAAGTTCCGAATCAATAGTTCCCTCAGGAATTGCTCCACAATTGACTGCAATATACTTATTATGTTTTCGCGCGCTATTCTGATGAATGATTTGCGGAAAATGCTCCTTACCAACGCCACTCTCTCCAGTAACCAATACAGACACGTCAGTATGAGCCACTTGCATAGCTATATCAATCGCACGATTCAACTCATCGGAATTACCAATGATACCAAAGCGCAACTTTATTTTCTGAATTTCCTTACCGTCCATACCTTAACAACTATCACAATAAGTTGACAAAGATACAAACAAAAGAGCAAAAACTCACAAAGTTTACCTTGATATTTTATCGGAGCACAATATAGCACCTAATTTGCGACGAAAGATAAAAGACAAACAATAGAAATAAAAACTTGTTTTTTGGTAATTCGGCGTTTTTTCATAACTTTGCATCGAAAATATATTATATTTTCCAACAAGAAGAAAACTGAAGACATTCTAAACTATTTATATTGTTTTTATGAAACAAGACATGATTGTAATTTTGGATCTCGGTAGCCACGAAAACACCGTGCTTGCTAGAGCTATCCGTGCATTAGGTGTGTATAGCGAAATCTATCCGCATGACATCACCGCTGCAGAGTTGAAGGCATTGCCTAACGTAAAAGGTATCATCATCAATGGCGGCCCTAACCATGTGATTGACGGCGTAGAAATTGACGTATTGCCCGAAATCTACGAAGCAGGATTCCCCGTGATGGCTGCAGGCCATGACAAGGCATTGTGCGACGTCAAGTTGGCACAGTTTACCGATGACGAAGAAGCTATCAAGGAAGCAGTAAAGGGTTTCGTTTTCGACACCTGCAAGGCCGAGGCCAACTGGAATATGAAGAACTTCGTAGCCGACCAAGTGGAGCTCGTGCGCCGTCAGGTAGGTGACAAGAAGGTGCTGCTCGCTCTCTCGGGCGGCGTTGATAGTTCTGTAGTAGCAGCTTTGTTGCTCAAGGCTATTGGCGACAACCTCGTGTGCGTACACGTTAACCATGGTCTCATGCGTAAGGGCGAGTCAGAAGCGGTTGTGGAGATGTTCCAGAACCAGCTCAACGCCAATCTCATCTATATCGACGCTACTGAACGTTTCCTCACCAAGCTTGAGAACGTTGCTGACCCCGAGGAGAAGCGCAAGATTATCGGAGGTGAGTTCATCCGCGTGTTCGAGGAAGAGGCTCGCAAGCTCGAGGGCATCAGCTACCTCGGTCAGGGTACCATCTACCCCGACATCGTAGAGAGCGGTACCAAGACAGCAAAGTGCGTGAAGAGCCACCACAACGTAGGTGGTCTGCCTGAGGACCTCCAGTTCGAACTCGTTGAGCCTTTGAAGCAGCTCTTCAAGGATGAGGTTCGTGCATGCGGTCTTGAGCTCGGCTTGCCCTACGAGATGGTATACCGTCAGCCGTTCCCCGGACCTGGTCTTGGTGTACGTTGCCTGGGCGCTATCACACGCGATCGTCTCGAGGCAGTGCGTGAGTCAGACGCAATCCTCCGCGAGGAGTTTGCTAAGGCTGGCCTTGACAAGACCGTATGGCAATACTTTACCGTAGTACCCGATTTCAAATCTGTAGGTGTACGCGACAACGCCCGTTCATATGATTGGCCCGTAATCATCCGTGCTGTCAACACTATTGACGCAATGACTGCGACCATCGAACAAGTAGATTGGGCTATCCTCATGAAGATTACCGATCGTATTCTTGCAGAGGTAAAGACCGTTAACCGCGTTTGCTACGACATGTCACCGAAGCCTAGCGCAACCATCGAATGGGAGTAATCATCCAAGACTAAAATCAACGATCGACAATCAGCAGTCTTGAGTTACTCCGAAAGACTACTTATTGTTGGTCGTTATCATTTTTAAACCACATAGCAATCGACTCCATACGTTTTGATTGCATATCGTAAAAACAACTAAACATGACAATAGCTGTAGATTTTGACGGGACCATCGTTGAACACCGATATCCAGATATAGGACGCGAAGTCCCATTTGCAATCGAAACATTAAAGATGTTATCCAAAGAAGGACATCGACTCATCCTTTGGTCTGTACGCGAAGGAGAATTGCTAAATGAAGCCGTAGAATGGTGCCGTGAACGTGGACTTGAGTTCTATGCCATAAACAAGGACTATCCAGAGGAGAGCAACAATGACAACAATTTCTCTAGAAAGCTAAAAGTTAGCATGTTTATAGATGACCGAAATGTTGGAGGATTACCGGATTGGGGAATAATCTACAGAATGATTAATGAAAAGAAAAGCTACCGAGACATTCTATTGGAAGAATTAGGAAAAGAAGAACACATCGAAAAGCCTAAACGAAAATGGAAACTATGGTAACACATAAGTCTATTTAGGAACAAATAAGAGTTAGAGAAATCTGACTCTTATTTTTTATCCCCGCAAACAAACTGGAACCTCAAATCACTAAAACAAAAGCTGAGGTTTACAGACCGTAAACCTCAGCTCAATAAAACTCTAGCGCTATAACCTTCAGCTTTTCTTGGTTAAATTTTCAGAATAGCCATACTGAGTATATCTTCCATAGCCATAACGACCATAACCGTAACGACCATAACCGTAACGACCATAACCGTAACGACCATAACCCTTAGCTCCATAGTAATACTCGTACTTAGGCTTACGCATATCAACACCATTCAAGACAATGCTCATATTACGCAACTTATTCTCGGCATACAGTGAATTTACCAGTTTCAAAGCGCTCTTAGCGGTATAATCAGAACGACAGATGTAAACGCTTGCATCAGCAACTCTTGCAATAATAAGCGTATCAGCAACCAATGCAACAGGCGCAGTATCAAGTATTATATAATCATATACTTCAGACAAAAACTTGATTGCATAGTCCAAATTTTCTCTTGAAAGCAATTCTGCAGGGTTAGGTGGCACAACACCAGCAGGCAAGACATCCAAATTCGCATTTACGCCTGAAGGCATTATCTGACTAAAGAGCTGTTCTTTATCTTCCTTATCACCTACTAAGAAGGCTGTAATACCTTTTTTGCGATCTTTAATGTCAAAGATTTCCGCCAATCTCGGCTTACGAATATCAAGTCCGACAAGCAACACTTTCTTTCCAAGCAGAGCCATACTCATCGCCAAGTTAGAAGACACGAAGGTCTTGCCCTCACCTGAGGTAGAAGAGGTAAATTGGATAACCTTCTTATCGGGGCCTTCCAGCAAGAAGTGCAAGTTTGTACGTATCGATCTGAAGGTCTCAGCCATTACGTCATTGTCATTCTCGCGTACTACAAGACAGCGGCGTCCCTTCAACTCATGAGACATTATAACATCACCCAAGATAGGCACCTTGGTCAAACGTTCAAGGTCATTTCGTCCCTCCAACTTATAACGAAGCAATTCGAGCAAATAGATTATTACAATAGGAACTGCACATCCTGCCACCAATGCAATAAGCAATATTGAGCTACGCTTGGGAGATACCGGCGAGTAATTAGGTGAGGGAGCATCAATCATCTTGGCATTATCAGATGTAGCAGCCAATGCAATTGCATTTTCTTCACTTTTCTGTAGAAGCATCATATACAAACCCGACTTAACCTCGAGCTGACGCTGGTAAGCTGCCAAAATTTTCTCCTGATTAGGTACATCACCCAACTTTGAGGTATACATATTGGTCTGCGAATCTGCCACTCTCTTTTGGATCAAGAGCGATTTACGCAACGATTCAATAGATGTTTCAATAGATGAAATCATCGTATTCAGTGTCAGAGTCAAGTCCACAACTGCCGGGTTACTCTCACTTGCTGTACGCAACAGACGATCACGTTCCATTGCGATCTCGTTGTAACGACCAATAAGACCTGACAAAGAAGCATCAGCAAGACCTACATTTGTAGGCATAGTTTGCAATTGGTTCTCCGGTTCGTTGATATACTCCTGCAAATAAGAAAGCAACTGGAGCTGAGTATTAATTTCCAAACTACGAGTTTCATAAGTAGAAGTTCCCTGAATTGATTTTTGAGCATCACCGCCTACATCAACAACGCCCAAAGAGCGTTTGAACTGTGCTATTTGTTCTTCGGCTTCATCTAACTCTCGTGCTACAATCTCAAGTCTCTTTCTCACGAACTCCTCCGTCTTTAATGCGACCTGATTCTTGTCATTATTATTCTCACGATTATAAACCACCAAAAGTTGATTGATAAAATCCACACCACGACGAGTATTTACATCCAAGTATGAAACTGTCGCAATTGCAGTGCTTTTAGAGGTCGGCTGAATTGATAAAGCGCCCAAGCTAGCTGCCGCTCGGCTCAAAGGCGGAGTAAAAGATATCGTCATCTCTTGCCCCTTTGTCAGCGGAGCAGCAGTTCCCTTTGTCAATGTAATAACACCAATACGAGTTTCTAGTTGATAAGGCAGTTCATGCAATTCTTTTTCGACTTGTTCTGTTGTCTTTGTCTCCTTATTATACAAAGGATACTCAACAATGTACGTCGTTGGATTGGGCTGGGTAACCTTTATAGAAAGCCCATAAGGCATCTTTTCTGCATCCTCCTTACTAATCTCGGCATTAACAGGATATGACTTATATAGTACACGGGCGGGTTTAAAGAAACCCTCTTCAACCTTATAGGTAATATACATGCCCAAGTCCAGTACGACTCTTTTCAGCATCGATTTAGAGTGCATGATTTCAATCTCATTGTCCAATCCACCATTAGAAGCCATGATACCGAAATCCTGCTGCAATGAGGTCATCTGATCTTGATAGCCACCTTTCTGCTTATCATGAATCATTATTCTGCCACTGACGCGATATACCGGTGTCTGCATCTGCAGATACACATACGCACATCCCAAGCTAACAACAATAGACAAAAGTATCCACTTCCAATAGATAAACAGCTTCATTAAAATGGTTTTGAAATCAAAACCAGGCTCTTCATCTTCAATATTATTGAAATTAAGATTTTCGTTTATCATATACTATTATCTTAAAAGGTTTATAAACAGGTGGAGCAATGAAATAGCTGTTGATGTTACAGAGAAAAGCAACGATGTCTGAGATCCAAAGTCAGCTCCTCTAGCCTTAACTCTATTGGGTTCAACATACAACAAATCATTTTGCTGCAAATAATAATAAGGAGAATATATGAGGCTAGCCTCGTTCAGGTCGATTGGTATGATCTGTTTTGTACCATCGGCATTCTCACGCACCAATTTCACTGCATCACGTTTACCATACACTGTCAAGTCACCAGCCATTGCAATAGCTTCAAAGATGTTAACCTTTCCATTTGTGACCACATAAGTATTAGGACGCGAAACCTCACCAAGCACCGTAATCTCAAAATTATCCATACGAACATTCACAATAGGAGCATTTTTGAAATGTTTCTCCAACTTCTCCATTATAAAATTTTCAGCTTCGCTACTAGTCAGCCCGCTAATCTTAATTCTACCCAACGTGGGAAAATTTATACAACCAGCATTATCGACCAAATAAGACTCCGGCATATTAAACAGCTCAACAACCTCAGGAACCTCACTACTCACAACAATAGAAAGCATATCTTTCGGCTGAATACGTGAATCGTAGAGCTCTACTACGCGCGAAGTATCTAAGGCCTCTTCATTCTGAAAATAAAGTACTTTCTCATAAGGAGTACAAGAAGCCAAAGCAATCAAGCCCACAACAAGAAGTAACAAATTACGATTTTTCATACGAATCTTATTTTGTAACATTTTTAATTTGCAACATATTTAATAATGAATATGCAAAGTTAGCACATTTTTTCGGTATATAACACTTCATTTAATGAAAATTCTTCTACATACCATCAAAATAGCACAACACTTTATTAACAAACCTCGTATTTCCGAAAATCATCAACCAAAGTTTGCCTAGCTCTAAACTTTTGTATACTTTTGCGGCAAAATTTAATAGATATGGGATTTTTAGCAAATTTATTCCGCAAGAAGACGGAATCTGAAGAGAATAAGGTGGGCGGAATCGAGGATTTCATGACCCTCATCCGTGTATACTACCAAGCTGTAATGGCTGGCAACCTTGGCATCAGCAACATCAACATGTTACCTGATTTGGCCATGTTTAAGCGCTCATTGAAGGTTGCCACACAAAACAACAAACTGGGTGTAGCCGAAAAGTCACGCTGCAAGAAAATGCTGATGCAGATTTACGGCCTCAATGAAGGATTCTTCAAAGAGATCGACGCATCTATCAAGAAGAACTGCCGTAATGTAAACATGGTAAACGGTTACTTCTTCCAATTCCAACGCTTTAACGAAAGTTTGATGATGGCCGTTAGCAATGAGATGAAATACACAATGCGTATTCCTTTCAAGAAGTGGTTATATTCAGTAACCGAGGCCGCAATCAGCAATATCCTCACCAAGAATAACTGGAAGGACGAAGCAATGTTCAAGACCGTAGCCTCTGTACGCCAACTACAGACTTCATTAGGCTATTCTGGACAATGGATGACCGATTTCGTGTTTAACATCGTACGTTTAGCAAAGAAGGAGCCTAAGAAGAAGAGCGAATAAAAAACTTATGCCTTCCTTAGAGCGACATCCTCTGAAACCATTCCTGCCGAGCAACGCCAAAGTGCTGATGCTCGGCAGTTTTCCTCCCCAGCAGAAACGTTGGAGCATGGACTTCTTTTACCCCAACTTTCAAAATGACATGTGGCGCATTATGGGATTAATATTCTTTGCTGACAAAAATATTTTTATTGATAGCAAGAATAAAAGCTTCCACAAAGAAGACATTATCCGTTTTTTACAAGAGACAGGTATTGCCTTATACGACACAGCAGAAGCCGTATATAGACTACGCGACAACGCCTCTGACAACTTTCTCGAAATTGCCCAATCCACCGACATTGAAAGGCTAATTAAAGAAATGCCTCTATGCAAGGCTATAGCTACTACCGGAGAAAAGGCTACCAGCGAAATCATATCACACTATCACGCAGAGAAGCCCAAGATTGGCGAATACACCTCCATCAGCATCGCCAATCAGGAGCTGCGTCTTTATCGAATGCCTTCCACCTCACGAGCGTATCCGCTTGCCCTCGACAAGAAAGCAATATACTACCATGAGATGTTTACAGAGTTGGGCATAATCTAGCCCATGCACCACACTAATCCTACTTAGAGTGCGTAAAAACGCTTTTTTTCGACACTATCCCCTCATTTTTCGACAAAAGAATTTTATATTTATAAAAAAAAAGCTACATTTGTAACGAAGTTTGGTTAAGATGACGACAGTAGATGAATTTGCAATCGAAAAACTAGAGTCAAAACTAGACAGACTCATGGAAGCGTGTACACAATTGATAAAAGAAAATCAGCAATTGCGTACGACAATAGCCCAGCAGTCCGTAGAGTTAGACGAGTTACACAAGCAACAAGCACTATTGACTCAATCCTACACCGACCTCAAACTAGCTAAGGCTATCAGCATAGAGGACCTTGATATCCAAAGTGCACAAAAACGATTGTCGAAGTTAGTGCGTGAAGTGGAACAGTGCATAGCACTACTCAATGCAATATAGCAAAAGAAGGCACGCTATGACACCGACCAACCAACTAAGAATAAAGGTGAATATTGCCGGATTCACATTCTTCTTAAACATTGACCCAAAAGAAGAAGAAGCTATCCGTAAGGCAGTAAAGCACATTGATGATAAGTTGAACGTGTATCGAGAACATTTTCCGGGCCAAACTACCGAGAAATACCTCGCCATTATAGCCCTCCACATTGGAGTGTTGTACCAACAAGAGAAAATGCGTACCGACACACGTCCCTACCAAGAGAAGTTCGAAGAACTTGGCAAAAAGCTTGACGAATACTTGGCAGAAAACGGTTTGCACGCTTGACCTATTATCGCTATAAAATAGTATTATCACGCACTACATTTACGCGAGGAACAAAAATTCTGCAGCGCGAGGTAGTGCGATTTTTTATTTAAATTATAAGTAATAAACTATGACAACGTTAATACCGGTAATTGTCGGAGCTGCAAGCCTCATTCTAGGCTCTGTACTCACTTACGTCATTGCTTTCTCCGGTGCAAGATCAAAGGCCAAACGCATACTTGACGAGGCAGAAGCGCAAGGTGAAGTAATGAAGAAAAACAAACTCCTCGAAGTAAAGGAAAAGTTTCTCAACAAAAAAGCCGAATTGGAGAAAGAAGTAGCGGCACGTAGCCAAAAACTCCAACAAGCAGAGAGCCGCATCAAACAACGCGAGATTCAGCTCAACCAACAACAAAGCGAGAACCAACGTCGCAAGAACGAGATAGAAGCCATTAAAGCTAATCTCGACGAACAGCTACAAATTGTCGGCCAAAAGCAAGAAGAACTTGACAATCTCCAAAAGCAAGAGCGCGAGCGCCTCGAGGCTATTGGAGGGCTCTCTGCCGAAGCTGCACGCGACCAACTCATTGACTCAATGAAGGAAGAGGCAAAGACACAAGCAGCCTCATACATCAACGAGATTATGGACGATGCAAAAATGACTGCCAACAAAGAAGCTAAACGCATCGTAATCCAATCAATCCAGCGTGTAGCTACAGAAACTGCCATTGAAAACTCCGTAACTGTTTTCCACATCGACTCAGATGAGATGAAAGGCCGTATCATTGGCCGCGAAGGACGTAACATCCGCGCTCTTGAAGCAGCTACTGGTGTAGAAATCGTCGTTGATGACACCCCCGAAGCCATTGTCATTTCTGCGTTCGACCCCATACGTCGTGAGATTGCACGTTTGGCCCTCCACCAATTGGTTACCGACGGACGTATCCACCCCGCACGTATCGAGGAAGTAGTTGCTAAAGTAAAAAAGCAAGTTGAAGAGGAAGTTATCGAAACAGGTAAGCGCACAACAATAGACCTCGGTGTACATGGTTTACACCCCGAACTTATCCGCATCATCGGTAAGATGAAATATCGTTCTTCATACGGACAAAACCTTCTGCAACATGCTCGCGAAACGGCCAATCTCTGCGCCGTTATGGCAGCCGAACTTGGCCTCAACCCAAAGAAGGCAAAACGTGCAGGTCTGCTACACGATATAGGTAAGGTCCCCGATGAAGAGAACGAACTACCACATGCTCTCTATGGTATGAAATTGGCTGAGAAATACAAAGAGAAGCCCGATATTTGCAACGCTATTGGCGCACACCATGATGAGGTAGAAATGGAAAGTTTATTAGCCCCCATCGTACAAGTGTGCGACGCCATCTCAGGCGCTCGTCCTGGTGCACGACGAGAAATCGTAGAGGCCTACATGAAACGCCTTAACGACCTCGAGCAATTAGCTATGTCATACCCTGGCGTAACAAAGACCTATGCTATTCAAGCCGGTCGCGAGCTACGTGTCATCGTTGGAGCCGACAAGATTGACGACAAGACCACAGAGACTCTTTCAGCCGACATCGCCAAGAAGATACAGGACGAAATGACTTATCCCGGACAGGTAAAAATTACAGTGATTCGCGAGACACGCGCTGTAAGTTACGCTCGCTAACACTTTTTTCAGAAGAATAAAAATCACGGCAAGGGCAATGCATTAGAAGCATTGCCCTTGTTATTTCATCGACAAAAGAACTTAAAAAACTTTTAAAAATAATGATTCAATGATGAGCGTTTGCCAATTTATTATTAACTTTGCGCCACATATCATTGGGGTTGACTGGATTTGACAGCGAGCCGAGATGGTGTGTAAGCATGCAGTGCGTTGCTTGGTTAGCACTTAAATATCAATCATGCAAAGAATTAATTGGCGAAAACACTTACGCTCTCGCTGCTTAATCGAAGTACAGTAGATAAGCTTTATTTCGGCACAAGGTGCTGAAACGAGACATCACCCGAACGCTGTTTTTCCGAAGCTCGTCGATATGGTGGTGCAGCAAAATCGGAGATAGCTATTGGCGGCCTCGCGTCATAGGCGAAGTTTTAGAGGATAAGGTGCAAGTTGGTGGCTTTGGTCTTGCTTGCACACGAAAATGAAGGCAAAGATAAGCATGTAGAAAGCACATGATTTCCTCGTTTGGACGAGGGTTCGATTCCCTCCAGCTCCACACAAAAGCATATCCTTAGCTTAGGGTATGCTTTTTATTTTTATTATCCCAAAATCGAACAATATTACAACTGATTGTAGTATCTTTGTCACATGATAAGCAAAAAACTAATATACCTCATAGCCATTCTTCTTGGCAGCCTGACTCTGAACGCATCGGCACAATCACAGCACAAGGTAGTAGAAAAACGCTTGAAAGAGTATTTCCGCACCTATGAGTCTGCCGATGTACAAATAGGCACTTGCAAACTCGTACGTTTTCAACTCAATCCCCAGAAGCGCACACTCACGATCTATGCGAATGCAAATTTTGGATACCAGCCTTTTCGCACCGAGACAACCCAACAGATTTACAGCGAGCTACGAAATATATTACCCGGTCCTGTCAACTACTACAACATCACCATACTCGTAGGCGACAAGAGCATTGATGACCTCATCCCCAATCTCTACCGTAAAGTAAAAGACGATACTCGCCTTTGGGGAAAGACCTCACACCAAGGTATGCCCTGGGTAAGCAACGTCTCTCTCCCCTACCGCATCACCGAGGGGCTACAAGGACGTCACCTTGCCGTCACACCCAGCCATGGCCGATACTATAAAAACGACGAGCAGCGATGGAAATGGCAACGTCCATCACTCTATTGTACTCGAGAGGATCTACTATCACAGTCCTTCGTAGTACCCTACCTCACCCCTATGCTCGAAAATGCCGGAGCCATAGTCTTCAGTGCCCGTGAGCGCGACCGTCAGCCATTCGACATCATCATCGACAATGACAATGACCACCAGGACTGTGGACTATACATCGAAGAAGGACACCGCAAAACACAATGGAGCAATGATACAATAGGATTCGCTATCCCCAAACAAGCTTTACGCATAGGCGACAACCCCTTCACAATGGGTACGAGTCGCATCATGCACACTGCCACCCATGAAAAAGAGAGCGAAGGAGCCGTCCTATGGGTCCCCGACATCCCCACGGATGGAGAATATGCCATATATACCTGCTACCAATCATATCCATCAAGCATCCCTGACGCCGAGTATCTCATCATGCACTCAGGCGGCACCACTCGCATGAACGTGAACCAACAGATGGGCGGTGGCACATGGGTATACCTTGGCACCTACCATTTCACTGCAGGCCAACACTCGCACCAGATGGTAGTACTTACCAATCACAGTTCACACACAGGCGTCATCAGCGCCGATGCCGTACGCTTTGGCGGTGGCCAAGCCATCATAAATCGAGCAGCTAGCGACACCACACATACCAGCCAACTACCCCGATACTATGAAGGAGCACGCTACCAAGGACAATGGGCTGGCTTTCCCGTCGAACGATATGCCAATTACCAAGGAGAAAAGGACTATGCAGAAGATATCAATAGTCGTTCACTCATGACTAACTATCTATTGGGAGGTTCAGCCTATTGCCCCGATAGTACAGGCCTGCGCGTCCCCATCGAACTATTCCTTGGACTCCACACCGATGCAGGTATTCGCGAAGACGACACCACTATAGGCTGCTTGGGCATCTATACCACCGACTACAACAATAAGCGTTTAGGCAACCCTGCGCTCTCTCGCTATGCCTCACGAGACCTTACCGACATCGTACAGACACACATCACAGAAGATATTAATCGCGCCCTCTCACCCACACTTCCGCAAGGACATTTCACCCGACGCAGCATGTGGGACCGCAACTACAGTGAGTCGCGCCTACCCGACGTGCCCTCTACCATCATCGAGCTCCTTTCGCATCAGAACTTTGCCGATATGCGTTTGGCCCATGATCCCCACTTCAAGTTCATCGCCTCTCGTGCAATATATAAAGGTATACTACGCTATACGGCCGAGATGCATGGAAGCACCAAGTACACCATCCAACCCCTACCAGTACATGCTTTTGCCATCAACTTCACGGGCGACAACAAGGTAAGACTTTCATGGCGTGCCACGAAGGACACAAACGAGCCATCCTCTCTCCCCGAGGGCTATATCCTCTACACACGTATTGACGACAAAGGTTGGGACAACGGACAATACATCAACTCTACCGCCTGCGAGGTTACCCTCAATACCGACCATCTCTATAGTTTCCGTATCACGGCCGTCAACAAAGGCGGCGAAAGTTTCCCGTCCGAAGTCCTCTCAGCCCACTTTGCGACCAATGCTAAGGGAAAAGTATTAGTCGTGAATGGATTCCAACGCATCGATGGTCCCATCACCATCAATACCGACGAACATGCAGGTTTCGATCTCCTAACCGACCCAGGTATTCCCTACATAGGTACTACTGCCTATAGCGGATTACAACATGAATTCGATCGTTCCCAAGCGAGCCAACACGACGAGGCACTCCAATTAGGTGCCAGTGGTGAAGAGCTGGATGCCAGCTACATGGCCGGCAACACCATGGACTATGCTTCTATCCATGGCAATGCAATCAAAAATGCGGGCTATAGTTTTGTATCATGCAGCCGCCAAGCATTTGAAGACGGAACCGTGAAACCCAACAATTTTGATGTGGTGGACATCTACTTAGGAGCACAGTTCGAACGTGGCGATTCCCCTATCGCACGTCCCTCCTACTACAATATTAGTCCCGCTATGCACACCATTCTTTCCGCATTCACCACGCAGGGAGGTGCTCTTATGGTTAGCGGTTCATACCTCGGCGAAGAAAGCCTCTCCGTGCCATCTGCCAAAGCATTGCTAAGCCAAGTCATGCACGCCAACTACAACGGCGCCATTAGCGATTGGAGTGAGCAAAGCATCAGCGCCCTTGGCACGACTCTTGAGATTCCTCGTTGGATCAATCCCGAACAATACCCGGTGGTACATCCTGAGGTATTTACCCCTCTAGACGGAGCCTTTACCCCCTTCGTCTACGAGTACAGTCGGTACAGTGCTGCCGTAGCGTATGTAGGCAACTATCGTTCCATACTCCTTGGATTCCCATTCGAGGCTATACGTAGCAGTGCCGATCGCGACCTTGTCATGGCCTCATTGCTCGAGTTCCTAATAAAAAAGGATTAATCCCCCACGCCATTCAGCTATGCAGACTTATATATAGCAAACCTCAGAAATGCCCAATTAAATTTGGCTTTTCGTTCGGCTTGCACTAACTTTGTACAGACATTATGAAAAAAACAGCCATTTACATAGCAAGCATTATTACCTTATGCGTCCTTAGTTTGCGTGCACAGGCACAAGAACTTGAGGCTAAGGTTGTAGTGAATCATTCGAAGATACAAGGCACCAACACATCAGTGTTTACAACCCTACAGGAGGCCATGACTGAGTTTATCAACACACGCAAGTGGACCAATGCCCAATACACCCAACGCGAACGTATCGCATGCAGTTTCAACCTCATCGTTAATGAATACAGCGACGATGGTCGCTTTGGATGCAGCCTCATGGTACAGGCCAACCGCCCTGTCTACAATGCTTCGTACAACACCACCGTATTCAACTTTAATGACAATGCGGTAGACTTCAATTACATCGAGCACGACAAACTCGAATTTTCTGATGAAATCATCGACAACAACCTCACTGCAGTATTGGCCTATTATGCCTACCTCATTATCGGACTCGATATGGAAACTTTTGCTCTCAAAGGAGGTACTGAAATACTACAAAAGGCCGAGAATGTAGTCAACAACGCACAAATGATGAGCGAAGATGGTTGGAAAGCCTTCGGAGACAGCAAGAATCGCCATGCTTTGGTCAATGACTACATGAACGGAGCCCTGGAACCCTATCGTCAACTCGTCTATGACTACCACCGCAAAGGGCTCGACGAGATGGCCCAAAATGCTGAACGTGGACGTAGCAACATCACTGTTGCACTTGCTCTACTCGAGAAGGCCAAGCAAGACAAACCTATGTCAGTACTTCCACAACTCTTTACAGAGATTAAAAAAGACGAATTGCTCAACATCTATAGCAAAGGAACAACCAAAGAAAAAGAGGAAATTATCCGTATTCTCAGTTTGGTTAACCCATCACTTACAAGCGATTGGGAAAAGATTAAATAATAAGCATTTGGTGTATTCCCTTGTTTTCCCTACCTTTGTCGAGAATTAACTTAAAACCAACAACAAAAAAAATGAAAAGATTAAGCATCTGCATGATGTTCATGCTCGCTGCCATCTGCACAGCAATGGCACAGGACGTAGTAGGAAAATGGAAGCTTGAAGATGGCTCTGCCATCGTAGAGGTGTATCGCGCTGGCGATGTATTCAATGGAAAAATTGTATGGCTGCAGAACCCCACTGAAGCCGATGGCTCACCTGCCGTTGACGACAAGAATCCCGACAGCAAGTTACGTTCACGTAAACTTATCGGGCTCAACATGCTCAGTAACCTCAAGAAGACTGGCGACGAGTATAGCGGTGGTAGCATCTACGATCCGGGAAATGGCAAGACTTATAATTGTTCTATGAAAGTCGAAGGCGATGTACTCAAGGTACGCGGTTCACTTGACAAGCGGGGACTGTTAGGACGCACCATGGACTGGTTCCGAGTAAAGTAACCCATCACACAATATCACAAGCGGGGACATGTCAGCCGACATGCCCTCGCTTTTTATTATAATGCCAAGATTGATTATTGCCTATCTTCAACGTCCCCCACACCAAGGTCTGTATTACCGATAAGCACTTCTACCCCCTCTGCATCACATAAGGTAGGATACACCTCCTCTACAAACCACGAGGCCAACGCCTCGTCACGCCGCAGAGAAGTTCCATTATTACAAAAAAGATTGATGCTAAAGTACTCGAAATGTTTGCGTGCCGCATCAATATCGGTCAATATACGTTCACGCGTCTCCCCCTCGGTACAGCACAGCAGGCACACACCTTGAAAATAACGCGCCACATCAACTGTAGTCACCTCTGCTGGCACCCCTTTCTTCCATTGCGAACGCAGAGTCCCATCAAAGGTCTCTATTCCACAACGAAACTTCACCTCCACACCCTCAAACAAAGATGCGAACTGAGCTAAACGATGCCGATACATATAGTGTGCTTCAAACCACAGAGTATGTATATTCCGCTCACGCACCACACGACGAATCAATTCTACCGTCTGCGCATCTAGTTCGAGTGCAGACCCCGAGTTGATTACATCTAGCACCCCATACACACCCGTCACCTGCTCCAACACAGGTCGATTCACCGCATAGGGGTCACCACTCACATCATCATGATAATCGCAAAAGGTACACTGCCTCCAACGACACCCCGTCCCCTGCAGCAGCACAAACTCGCGTGGCAGCTTTGTGTGAATAAGCGAATAGCGTTGCATATAACACTACCTTAATGATGACGTTAGAATTTTACGTTTCTACGCGCCCAATGCACTGCCGCATAAGCCATTGGCGTACCGAAGAAGGCCTCAATGGCAAGTTTCATGAAATACTGCGTCAGCAACATCATTACAAGATCATGCGTACTTACCACACCTGCAAAGGCGATAAGTACGAAAGGCAACGTATCACACAGATACCCCACCACGGAGCTACCTATGGTTCGTATCCATAGATGACGTCCTCCCGTCTTGGCCTTGATTCGTACCATAAACCAGGCATTAGAGAGCTCACCACAGAGGAATCCCGCCAATGAGCCCAGCACGATACGCGGCACATAAGAGAACACCGCATCATAGGCTGTAGCCGTACCATCCAAGTAGTCGGGCGAAGGCAGCCACACACCAATCTGCGTACAGGCAACCAATATGATATTACATAAGAAAGTGAGCCATATCACCCGCTTAGCCGTACGATATCCCCATAACTCGGTAAGCACATCACCCAGCATATAAGCAAAGGGAAAAGTGATGGTTCCCGCATCGAAATAGAAAAAATTAAAGAATCCTATGACCTTGACAGCCATAACGTTGGATACCAAATACAACGTCACAAATAACGCTGTCACTATCAGCAACAATGTTTCGGCGCTGATCTTTCGGTTTTTGAAAGGGTTTTCCGAGACCTTATCCATAAATATATTTTTTTGACAGCTCCAATCCAAGATTGGGAACCATGATTTGCGGTACAAAAGTAATGATTTCCTCGAAAAGACGAAAGCAATTCACTAACTTTCATACATTCAACATCGTTTTTCAGAACAAAGATTTATTAAATCTGATACAGCATACAAGAAAAAAATGTAACTTTGGCTTCTCAAAAGCAGTAACAGTCATGAGCGAAGATAAATACATCCAGGTAAAAGGTGCACGTGTTAACAATCTAAAGAACATAGAGGTCAATATCCCCCGCAATAAGTTGGTGGTGGTGACTGGATTATCCGGTTCCGGCAAGTCTTCATTGGCTTTCGATACCCTCTATGCCGAGGGGCAGCGACGCTATGTCGAGAGCCTGTCATCCTATGCTCGCCAATTCTTAGGACGTATGAAAAAGCCCGAGTGTGATTTCATCAAAGGACTGCCGCCTGCTATTGCCATCGAACAGAAAGTAAGCAGCCGTAATCCTCGCTCTACCGTAGGTACATCTACCGAGATCTATGAATACCTGCGCCTGCTCTTTGCCCGTGTGGGCAAGACCTACTCCCCCGTGACTGGTCAATTGGTCAAGAAGCACGACACCGAGGATATCATAGCCTGTATGCAGACCTATAGCCCAGGTACACGCTTCACTGTATTGGCACCACTTGTTGTGCGCGAGGGGCGCACCGCGGAAGAACAACTCACCGTAGCCATGCAGCAAGGCTTTGCGAGAGTGGAGTTCAATGGTGAAGTGATGCGCATTGAGGAGGTTCTAGAGAAAATGACAATTGACAAATCACAATTAGAGAATGATAATCTACTGAATTTGGATGGCAATAATTCGCAAGTTTCAATTGTCAATTCTCAACTAAATATCGTCATCGACCGTCTCTCTGTTGACGACAGCAAGGAGACTCTCAGCCGCCTTATCGATAGCACAGAAACGGCCTTTTATGAGGGCAGCGGCACATGTATGCTCCGTTTCTACCCAGCAGGTATCTTACATACCTTCAGCAAGCAATTTGAAGCCGACGGAATCACCTTTGAGGAACCAACCGAGCAACTCTTCTCCTTCAATTCACCCATGGGCGCCTGCCCTACGTGTGGAGGCTTCGGCCGCGTAATCGGCATCGATGAACAATTGGTGATTCCCAACACCGCCCTGAGCGTATACGATGGTTGCGTGGTATGCTGGCGTGGAGAAAAAATGGGTGCTTGGCGCGATGAGTTTATCCGCCTTGCCGCAAGGGACAACTTCCCCATCTTTACCCCCTATTACGAACTCACACAAGCACAGAAGGATTATCTGTGGCACGGTCCCCGCACAAAACCTTGTATAGACTCGTTCTTCAAGATGCTCGAAGAGAACCAATATAAGATACAATACCGTGTAATGCTGGCTCGCTATCGAGGCAAAACCATATGTCCCACCTGCCGTGGATCACGTTTGAAAAAGGAGGCCGAATATGTCAAGATTGGAGGGCGCAACATCTGCGAATTGGTTGACATGCCCGTAACCGAGCTGCATATCTTCTTTACCCAACTCACACTCAACGAACACGATGCTGCTATTGCCAAACGCCTGCTCGTTGAAATCAATAGCCGACTGCAGTTCCTCCTCGACGTAGGTCTTGGTTACCTCACCCTCAATCGCCTCAGCAATACGCTATCGGGAGGTGAGAGCCAGCGCATCAACCTCGTCACTTCATTGGGTAGTCCGCTCGTAGGCTCACTCTACATCCTCGACGAACCCTCTATTGGTCTTCATAGCCGCGATACAGATAAACTCATCCGTGTGCTCCGCCAGTTGCAAGAGGCCGGCAATACGGTGGTAGTAGTAGAGCACGACGAGGACATTATTCGACGTGCCGACTACATCATTGACGTAGGTCCTCATGCAGGTCGTTTGGGTGGAGAGATCGTATACCAAGGCGACATGCACGATCTGCAGCCCGGCACCGATAGTCATACCGTGCGCTACCTCCTGGGCGAGGAGACAATAGCCGTACCAGCCACACGCCGCCCATGGAACAACTACATTGAGGTACGCGGTGCTCGTCACCACAACCTCAAGGGCATCGACGTCAAGTTTCCCCTCAATGTGATGACCGTAGTGACGGGTGTCAGCGGTTCGGGCAAGAGTTCGCTCGTACGCGATGTCTTCTATAATGCACTCAAACGCATGTTCGATGAGAGTAGCGAGCGACCTGGCGAACACCTTGAATTGAAGGGCGACATCCGCATGGTAAAAGCAGTAGAGTTTGTCGACCAAAATCCCATAGGCAAGTCGTCACGCTCCAACCCCGTCACCTACCTCAAGGCCTACGACGAGATACGCAAACTCTTTGCCGAGCAGCCTCTGGCCAAACAGTTAGGCTACACAGCAGGTTACTTCTCCTTCAATAGCGAGGGAGGCCGTTGCGAAGAATGCAAGGGCGAGGGCACCATCACCGTAGAGATGCAGTTTATGGCCGACCTCGTGCTCGAGTGTGAAGCCTGCCATGGTAAGCGCTTCAAGGCCGACACACTACTCGTGACCTATCACGACAAGAACATACACGACATTCTCGAGATGACCGTCAATCAGGCTGTAGAGTTCTTCACCGAACACGGCGCCAAAAAAGTAGTACGTCGCCTCAAGCCCTTACAAGATGTAGGTCTTGGCTATGTCAAGCTTGGGCAAAGTTCGTCAACCCTCTCGGGTGGTGAGAATCAACGCGTGAAACTCGCCTACTATCTCAGCCTCGAAAAGGCCGAGCCTACTCTGTTTATCTTCGATGAGCCAACCACAGGACTTCATTTCCACGATATCAAGCGTCTGATGCAATCGTTCGATGCACTCATCGCTCGCGGACACACCATCCTCATTATCGAGCACAACATGGAAGTCATCAAGTGCGCCGACCACCTTATTGATATAGGCCCCGAGGGTGGTGATCGTGGAGGCCAACTCGTAGCCTGCGGAACACCCGAAGAGGTGGCCCAATGTGAAGCCTCCTATACCGGACAGTTCTTGACAGAAAAACTCCAATAGTTCACATTAGAGACCCGTTATTATTGCCCTCGCGGTCTCAATGATTGTGTCCACACCACGAGCACGATCTTCACCACTCATGTCGACACGCACATCAGGGTAGATGCCAAATTCGGTGTGCTGCATATTCACATCAAAGGAGGGGCAAGCCGAGAAGCGTATGCTCCAGCCATTGGGAAGCTCCGATGAGAAGGGAAGACCGGAGCCTCCTCCGGTGCGATCGCCCACAATAGTGACGAGGGGGAGGATGCGCATGATCTTGACAAAGTCATTGGTAGCGCTATAGGAGCTACGGTTGGTGAGTACGCACACAGGCTTCTGCCAGCGTATGCCGTTGGAACTTTCAAGGTATACGGGCTGGGGCGAAGAAAAATCACTACGTCCTGAGCCTGTCTTGTGGCTGATATAACCTGTGAGCACTCGTTCATTGGTGAAGCGGGCGGCCAAGGTCTCGGCATAGGAGAGGTTGCCACCTCCATTGTTACGCACATCGATGATGAGTCCGCGGCAGAGAGCCAATGCATATAAACACTCATCAAGGTTGCCTTCGCCTATACCATTAGAGAAAGAGGGTATATAGATGTATCCAATATTGTCGGGAAGTATGGTATAACGCAGTCCTGATGCAATCTTATAATCGGTACCGAGGTAGTGTGCCTGTATCTCTTCGCTGAAGTTGGTGGCATAGCCTTCGCGGAAGTCCCAATAGCGAGCCACATCGTGGGCAGCGTAGAGGTTCACATGTCCATCACGCAGTTCATCGAGCATATCGCCCAACACCTCGAAGAGTCCCGCAGTGCTCATGCCATCGGCAATCTTACGTTTATACTTTCGATACACGGCATCCCAGTCGAGGCCATACTCTTCAGCCTTGTAGTCAAAGAAACAGTAGTGCTCATCGATAATGTTCCACAAGGCTTCGAAGTTACCAGTGGGTGTATTTTCGTAGATCTCAACTTTGGTACAGGAACTTAACATCACAGCACAGAACGCGATGATGAATCGATATTTATTTTTCATTGCTTACTATCATCAATAAGGTATATATTTACGTGCTTCCTCCTCACGCGCCATGCGATAGAGATCCTTTACGCAGCCCAGCATCACCGAGTGGGTAAACATACGGTAATGTTGCTTGCCCAGTGTCCACTGGTAGAGGTCATTTGCAAGGGTGACGCGCAAGGTGCAGGCATGCAACTGTATATCATAGCTGAGATTGGCACGCAGCGAAAGGTTGTTGTGAAGGGATGTCAGATGCACACAACCTTCGCTCTGTCCAAGATAGAAGATTTCGTAGTATGACTGTCCATAATCAGGGCCAAAGGCAACGCCAAGCAAAAGAAGGTCAGTCTGCAAACGCACGTTCATGGGCACATTGCGCCATGCGAAGGCATACTTGGCAATGGCCGATACGGCAAGGTTCGCTCCCAACTTGAGCTGGGCGGGATTGTTGGAGTTACGCAGGTTGTATATACCCCCTATGCGCAACTGCGCTTGCGGACCGACATAGAACGTCCAACTCTCTTTAGCTGACGCCTTATAATAATAGGAATAACTATAGTCTGCCATACCGCCTATGGTAAGTCCGCTTCCCGAAGCAGGTGTAGCGTAGTCGCCATGCAGGACAAAAAGAGACTGAGCGAACCAACGTCCAGTGGTCATTGTTGTCTGAGAAAAGTTCTCACTCATCAGTCCTACATGAGCACCTCCATAGTGCAGAGGCGATAGATATGCATCGAACATATTCGTATAACCTGCACCTACTGAGAGGCAGCGCTCTTCGAACCGATGGCTTGCAAGAGACTGAGCTGCCATAGGTAGCCATGTGCATGTAGCAATGAGTGCCAATATATATATCTTCATTTTCTTTATTCTATTCTTTTGGCAAAGTAAATTAAGTTTTCTGAACTATGCAAACGTATGTTGGGGATTTTTTTCGTACCTTCGCGCCTCGATTCAAACAACCCACAATATTACATTAAATGATAACAACTGTAATCATTCTCTTGATCTCGGCCGCCCTCTTCGTCAGTGGTAAGGTGAGATCCGACTTGGTAGCCTTATGTGCCTTGTTGGCATTGCTGCTATTTCAAATATTAGGTCCTACCGAGGCGTTAGCAGGTTTCTCCAACACTACGGTAATCATGATGGTGGGCCTCTTCATTGTAGGTGGAGGTATATTCCAGACAGGACTTGCCAAGATGATTGGCGGACAAGTAATCAAGCTTGCTGGTACAAGCGAGACACGCTTGTTTCTCCTTGTGATGCTCGTGACAGCCATGATTGGTGGATTCGTGAGCAATACAGGTACCGTGGCGCTCATGCTTCCTATTGTTGTTAGTATGGCAGCCTACGCAGGCACCTCTGCACGCCGTCTGCTCATGCCCTTGGCCTTTGCCAGTAGCATGGGTGGTATGATGACACTCATCGGTACGCCCCCTAACCTTATCATCCAGGAGACTCTGGCCAATGCCAAGGCCAACGGACTGGTACCGGCCTCACTCCCCGATATCGCCTTCTTCACCTTCCTTCCCGTGGGTATCATCACCTTGTCTGTGGGCATATTGGTGCTCATGCCCCTGACCAAAATCTTCCTTACCCCTAAGACGAGCGAGAAAAGCAGCAAGCAGGGTGGCAAGACACTGAACGAACTGGTCAAGGAGTACGGCTTGGCCGAAAACCTATTCCGCGTGCATGTCACCGAGGCTTCTAAGGTGATAGGTAACACCATCATCGACCTCGATATCCATCGTCTCTATGGCATCAACGTCATCGAGCTGCGCCGTAGCGCTGGCCACAACAAGTTTGTGCGCACAGTAAACCAGCAGTTGGCATCGCCCACCCTCGTACTGCAATTAGGTGACGTGTTATATCTCTCGGGTGAGATAGAGAAGGTGCAGCAGTTGGCCGACGACTTTGCTCTGCGCTTGATCGACAACCACACCGACGAGATTGAAGGCAGTTCATCGAATGCTTCACTCGACTTCTACGACATCGGCATCGCTGAGATTCTCATCATGCCCTCATCATCAATGACAGGTCGTAAAATCATGGAGGTAGGCTTACGAAACAAGTTCAATATCAACGTACTCGGCATCCGACGTGATGGTCAGTACCTGCTCCACAACCTCGGCGACGAGAAGATACACGAATCCGACGTGCTCCTCGTACAGGGAACATGGAAGGACATAGCCCGCCTGCGTGGTGAGTCCGACAACTGGGTCGTATTGGGCGAACCTTTGCAAGAAGCTGCCAAGGTAACCCTCGACTACAAGGCTCCAGTAGCAGCATTGATTATGGTTGGCATGATTGTGATGATGTGCGTAGACTCTATCCCCGTAGCCCCCGTCACCGCCGTGCTCTTGGCCGCCGTGATGATGGTCATCACAGGATGCGTGCGCAGCGTAGAGGCCGCCTACAAGACTATCAATTGGCAAACTATTGTGCTCTTTGCCGCCATGCTCCCTATGTCCACTGCATTGGAGAAAACAGGTGTATCGAGTGCAATTGCCGACTTTATCGTCAACACCTTCGGTGGCAGTAGTCCTCACGTTGCATTGGCTGCCGTATACTTTGCCACCTCTATCATGACCATTTTCATCAGCAACACGGTTACCGCTGTACTCATGGCTCCCATTGCCTTGCAATGTGCTGTAGGCATTGGCGTAAGCCCCATTCCCTTCCTGTTTGCCGTCACCGTAGCAGCATCGATGTGCTTTGCGTCACCCTTCTCTACCCCACCCAATGCCCTGGTATTGCCCGCAGGCCAATACACCTTCATGGACTTCATCAAGGTAGGTCTGCCCTTGCAGGTGCTTATGGGTATCGTGATGATTTTTGCCCTTCCTTTGCTATTTGCATTTTAATAGCAAGTAAGCAATAAAACAATAATCCCTGCTACTGGCATGTAGCAGGGATTATTGTTTTTACATCATTCCGATCATTCCTCCTCGAACAGGTTGAGTTGCTCGGTAGTAGGCTCTTCGGGCACTTCAGCCTCATCTGCAGTCTCTGCCTCGGACACTTCGGGCTCCTCGGGCTCGGGACGGCGTGTGGGTTCCAGTTCTACAATGTTGTCGACCTCAAAGGTAGTGACACGCTTACCGATGGCCTTGAAGCCTTTGATGAGGGCAAACTCCTCTGCATCGATGACAAGAGGTTCGCGGAAGCTATCGCCACCGCCGAAGGTGACCTGTATACGAGGATAGGTCTCGCAGGTAAGCAGTGCCATGCAGCTATCCTTGTGTTCGTCCACAAAGGTATTCTTCTTGGGTGTAGCCTCCATGAGGAAACGTTTGATGTAGTAGAAGCCCTTTTGTGATGCGTTCTTGACAATGGCAGTCCACACCTTGTCGGGGTTGAACTTCTCGATATAGAGAATATCGGGTTCGTAGTGGTTATTAGCATCAAAGTCGGTGATATAGAACTCTCCGTTCTTGAGCACTACAAGGATGCGGTCGTCGCTGTGGAACTCGCCGAGATACTCACCATGCCCATCAAAGTCGAGACGCAGGATATCGCGATCAAACCATACCTTGCGGCCACCAAGCGTAGAGGCACCATGAGCCTTGAGGCCGATGCGCTGCACCTCGAGACGGGTGAGCAGGTTACCCATGGATGAACGACCCTTGATTCCGATCTCGCTAAAGTCCTTCTCAATGACGGTCTTGCGGAGGTTGGGCACAGGCTTGAGCTGTACCTTGATGATTTCGGCCTCGCCATTGGGGTTGGCAGTAAAGTAAGCCACACGAGAACCAGGCTTTCCCTGAGTAAGGTTATACTCGCGATCACGGTTGGTACCCGTAACAGCAAAACGCTTGATGTAGTGCGGGCCACCACGACCATCGCGGTACACCACATTATATATAGTACGCTTATCGTTCTTCTTGTAGATGCCCACGTGCATCACACCAGGACCCACGAACATCTTTTCGGCTACGCGCACGATCTTGTAGCGACCATCCTTGTAGAAGAGGATGACATCATCGATGGACGAACAGTTTGACACAAACTCATCCTTCTTCAACGATGTACCGATAAAGCCCTCTTCGCGGTTGATATAGAGCTTCTCATTCGCCTCAATAACCTTGGCCGCTTCGATATTCTCAAAGTTGCGCAGCTCGGTACGACGGGGGAAGGCAGTACCATACTTGGTTTTGAGCATGGTAAACCAGTCTATCGTCACGCTCACCATATCGGCCAACTGGGCGTCAATCTCCTCCACCTCAGCACGGATACGAGCCATCAGTTCATCCGCCTTATCCTTATTGAACTTAAGGATACGAGCCATCTTGATTTCCATCAGACGGAGGATATCATCCTTGGTAACCTCGCGAATGAAGGTCGGATAGTAGGGAGTGAGGCGCTCATCAATGTGCTCACAAGCAGCATCCATCGTGGGGGCTTGCTCAAACTTCTTATCCTTATAGATACGCTCCTCAATAAAGATCTTCTCCAATGAAGCAAAGTGCAACTGCTCGAGGAGCTCGTGTTTGCGAATCTCAAGTTCCTGACGAATCAGTGCAAGCGTATTATCTACAGATTTGCGCAGTACATGGCTGACACCAAGGAAGTGAGGTTTGTTATCGTCAATAACACAACAGTTGGGAGAGATGCTGATCTCGCAATCAGTGAAGGCATAGAGAGCGTCGAGGGTCTTATCTGAAGACACGCCCGGGGCAAGGTGTACCAGGATTTCAACCTCGGCAGCCGTATTGTCATCCACCTTGCGGATTTTGATCTTACCTTTCTCGGCAGCCTTCAGGATAGATTCAATGAGCGTAGTAGTGGTCTTACCATAAGGGATCTCGGTAATGGCCAAGGTCTTATTATCCACCTTATTGATACGAGCACGCACACGCACGGCACCGCCACGCTCACCATCATTGTAGCGGGCTACGTCGATGAAGCCGCCCGTCTGGAAATCGGGGTATAGAGCAAACTCTTCACCCTTGAGGTAACTGATGGCGGCATCGCATAGCTCGTTGAAGTTGTGAGGGAGAATCTTTGAAGACAAGCCTACGGCAATACCCTCAACACCCTGTGCCAAGAGCAAGGGGAACTTGACGGGCAGCGTGATAGGCTCTTTATTTCTACCATCATAGGAGAGCTTCCACTCGGTAGTCTTGGGATTGAACACCACCTCGAGGGCAAACTTAGTGAGACGCGCCTCGATGTAACGCGGGGCAGCAGCTCCATCGCCCGTAAGGATGTTACCCCAGTTTCCCTGGCAGTCGATAAGCAGTTCCTTCTGTCCCAACTGCACCAAGGCATCACCGATAGAGGCATCACCATGGGGGTGATACTGCATGGTGTGACCCACGAGATTGGCTACCTTGTTGTAACGTCCATCATGCTTCTCCTTCATCGAATGCAGGATACGGCGTTGCACCGGTTTGAGACCATCGTTGATGTGCGGTACGGCACGCTCAAGGATTACGTACGAGGCATAGTCCAGAAACCAGTTCTGATACATACCCGAGAGCTGGTACTTCACGGAGTCATCGTCGCCATCATCCTTCTTAGGGCGAAAGTCGCCGTGTGCTTCGCTGGGAGCCTCAGCGTCGTTAACGTCAACGTCATCGTTAGCGTTAACGTCAACGTTAACGTTATCGTTTATCTCATCGGCCTTGTTGAAATCTTCTTCACTCATAGTGCTTGGTGTTTTTCTTTTATCAAACAAAGATACAAAAAGGAGTACGAACTACCAAATTTCACCGTTTTTTTCAGTGATTACATTCGCTCCAGCAATGTTTGGGCATTGCCATCACCCATTGCTGCCGCTTTCTGAAGGTAAGGAACACCTCGAGCCTTGTCGCCAAGTTGTATGTAGCAGAAGCCCAAGAGGCGATTGCAGTCGAGATCGGCAGGGAAGTTGGCCACGAGCACCTCAAGGATAGGTACCGCATCGGCATAGCGTGCAATGCGCACATTGAGGGTAGCCAGTTCGAGCAGATACAAAGGTTGTTGGGGAGCAAGAGAGATGGCACGCTTTATGTCATCAAGCGCTTGCTGAAACATACGGCTGGCAGCCTCAGACTGCTCACGTAAGTAATAGAAACGGTCAGTACTGATAGTACCCACCATCTCCTCATAGAGGTTATAGTCAACCACCGCCGGGCGATGCAAGTCGTGACGAGCCTTAAACAGAGCACGTTCAAGCACATAAGGGGCCGATTGGGTGAGGGGTGAGGGATGCGGATTGAGAGTTGCCTTATGGACCGCACTATCGAGAAGGGCAATAGCCAACTCCACGTCACCTTCTTCTGCACGTTGTTCTATAATATAGGCTGTACGCAACCATGTGTCGGGACTCCCCATATCGCTACGGTTCACCTCCATGTATTTCTCATAAGCAGCGGTATATTCTTTGAGCGTAATATAAATATCACCTTGCTGCTGTGTATAGATCGGCAGAGGATTGACTGCATGCGCCTTGTCAAGTTCTGCCAGGGCACGAGCATAGTCCCAATTCTTATATTGTCTGAGCGTATCGATCGCAACGGAGAGTATCTGCTTGGCCATTTGGAAGTGCACCTCATCAGCCTTATCCTCAGCATGAGCGAGCGCTTGTACATGATCCTCCTCAGCCAAAGCAAAGGCACTATCGGTACCCAAAGCAATATGGTGAGCGGCGCGACTGAGATAGCCCTCACGATGCTGGGGGAAACTACGGATAAACTCATCAATCACCTCTGCACGCAAAGCCGCATCGTTATGGTCTGTAGCCAAGTACAGGCTCACTAAGGCCTGCGTGGTATCGGCAGGCAAAGCCTTACGCAAGTGCAGCGCACGATAGGTAGGATCATTGATGGAGAGTGCCTTGACCGCGAGGTCCACAGCGTAGCGCACATCAAGTGCATAAAGCAGCGTATCAGCCTCCACCGAAGGCTGCACGATAGCCACCACGTTGCCCGCATCATCAAACAGTGGGCGATGATTCAGCGCTTCGCCACCCGCATGATGCAGCGTATAGTAGCGATATCCCCCTGCAGCCAGTTCCGTATTGACGATAGTGAGCCACTCATCGTAAATGCCCTTCTCCTTACCTATAGCGGGAAGGAAGAGTCGTTCCGGTTGTGCTGTAGTATCTATAGGCGCAGACACCAGATTCTTGACGGGAGCGGTCTGCAACTTGATAATGTCGTAGGTCTCATTGGCACCCAGCACTTTCTCTACGGGACAAGCCTTGCCCTTTGCATCTATAGCCTCGGCACGGTGCGCTCCAGCGAAGAGAGCGTACGAAGTAATGAGGTTTCCATCGGGAGAAGCAAAGAAGGCGTTACCCTTATGCAAAACATTCCCCTCAGCATCGTACGTCTGCACGGTATACACCATCTTCCTTGCCTGCTTCAACGCTTTGGGTGATTGGGCTGAGATGGGCAGAGCGAGCAAGAGCAGGGCCATTCCCATACCCTTCCTTAAGGAGGGGAGATAAGGAAATATGCGTTTGAATATGCTATTCATTGTGGTTGTCATTAAGATTCTCAGAGTCCTTTGAGTTCTCCGAGCATTCTTATTTTTTTAATTTCAAAGTTCCTCTCTCTGTCGCACAGCCTCATAAATCAAGACACCTGCAGCCACAGACACGTTGAGCGACTGGATGTGTCCAAACTGCGGAATAGATATCCACTCATCGCACAATGCCAAGTGCTCGGCCGGGATACCCTTATCCTCAGCTCCCATCACAATACAGGTAGGATCAGTGAGATTAGCCTTAGTATAGGTATACTTCGCCTTCTCTGTAGCAGCCACCACGCGGAAACCGCAGTTTTTGAGAAACTTGATTGCATTGCCAATGTTCGGTTCGCGACACACGGGCAGAGTATGCAATGCACCTGCTGAGGTCTTCATGGCATCGGCATTGACGCTCACGCTATCGTGTGTAGGGATGATGATGGCATGCACTCCGGCACATTCGCAAGTACGGGCAATGGCACCAAAGTTACGTACATCGGTCACGCCGTCAAGCATCACGAAGAGCGGGTTCTTTCCCTCCTCATAGAGCATGGGAACGAGGTCCTCGACACGCTGATAGGTCACCGCAGAGGTAAATGCAATCACTCCCTGGTGATTCTTTGTAGTGAGACGATTCAGTTTCTCGATAGGTACACGCTGCACAGGGATGAGCTGTCCCTTGAGCGCCTCGAAGAGTTCACGCGAAAGCTCGTTCTGCAAGCCACGCTTGATCAGTATCTTGTCAATATCTTTGCCTGCCTCGATGGCTTCAATAACGGCACGAGTGCCGAAGATGAGTTCGTTCTTGTCAATCATATATATTCAATATTGAGATGCTATCATAATAACTTGCAAAATTAGTGCAAGACGAGCGAAAAGACAAATCTCAACGAACGAATGTGGAGAAAATGCTTGAATATTCTCCACTAAACGAGGCAGAAACTCTCCAACATTAAGTTTCCACAGGCGATTTCCCTATTTATCCACCTTCAACGATTCAAATGCCCAGCATCTCTCGTGCATTGTTGATGGCTGCATCGGTGAGCGTACCGGCGCTCATCATCTGTGCCAACTCATTGATGCGTTCTTCGGTGGTAAGGCGGCGCATGTGGCTCACGGTAGCGGTATCTGTATCCTCTTTATACACCTTGTAGTGAGCAGTACCTTTGGCTGCAATCTGTGGCAAGTGAGTAATACTGATTACTTGTCGGCCATGGCGGGCAATATCCTCCATGATGTCGGCCATGCGGGCAGCAATGGTGCCCGACACACCCGTATCAATCTCGTCGAATATCAGTGTAGGCAACGCCTTGGCTGCAGCAATGATGCTCTTGAGCGAAAGCATGATACGTGAGATCTCACCACCAGAAGCCACCTCGGCAATATTCTGCAAGGTGCCATTCTTGTTGGCCGAAAAGAGGAAGGCCACGCTATCGGCTCCTGTAGCATCGGGCTGTCGGCGTGGTGCGATATCTACAGCGAAGCGTGTATTGGGAATACCCAGTTCCACAAGCCGTGAGGCAATCTCCTTCTCAAATGTAGCCCCCACCGCACTGCGTTGGGCCGTAAGGCGAGCGCCCGCCTCCTGCAATGCCGTATAAGCCACCTCCTTCTGACGTTCCATCTCTGCAATGCGCTCAGCCGATTCATCAATACGATCCAAAGTATCACGGAAGCGCTGCTCTATCTCGAGCAACTGCACCACGCTATCCACACGATGCTTCTGCTGCGCAGTATAGATCGTATCGAGACGAGCCTCCACCCATGCCTGACGCTCAGGATCAAAGGTGATGCGTTCCTCAGCATCGGCCACCTCATCGGCGATATCACGCAGTTCGATATAGAGACTCTCCATACGTTCGTGCCATTCCCCAGCCTCGGGGTATATATTGGTAAGCGAGCGCATAGCTGCAGTAGTGCTACGCAGAGCAGAGACCTGTCCATTCTCATCTCCATTCAGTGCCGCATTGATACGATAGAGTCCCTCCTTAATATCCTCTACATGAGTAAGCTTCTCCAGTTCCTGTTCCAGCTCCTCTTGTTCACCCTCTTTCAGACGCCACTCATCGAACTGCTGTAGCTGGAAACGAATATAATCCTCATCGCCTTGATCACCCGTAAGCTGAGCACGCAAGGTCTCAAGCTGAGCCGAAACCTCCCGATAGTGACAGTAAGCCTCGCTATATTGCTCCTTTACACTCTTGTCTGCGCTGAGTGTATCGAGCACACCCAGTTGAAACCCCTCACTGTTGAGCAACAGATTCTGATGCTGCGAATGAATATCAATCAGACATTCACCCAATTGTTTCAAAACGCCCAACGACACAGGAGTATCATTGATAAAAGCACGACTCTTACCCGTAACGGCGACCTCACGTCGTACAATACACTCGGCATCGTACTCGATATCATTCTCCTCAAAGAGAGTCTGCAGGTCATAGCCTTCCACATCGAAAGTTCCTTCTACAATGCATTTCGTAGCACCACAGCGTATGGCAGCCGTTTCAGCACGCTGTCCAGTGAGCAGGCCTATTGCTCCAAGCAGGATAGACTTACCGGCACCCGTCTCACCCGTGATAACGGCAAATCCTTCTGACAAGTCAAGATCAAGCGACTCTATGAGCGCGTAGTTTTGGATATGTAGATTACGTAACATTACTCCTATTTGTTTTTAGAAGCACAAAAGTAATGATAATTCACTGAATGATGAAATTTAGGGCAAAATAATTGGGCAGAATTATTTTCAAGCCATTTTCTTGTATTGCCTATCTATTTTATGTACCTTCGCAACAATTTTTAAGAGCATTTAATGAAACGATACATTTATCTATTACTATTGGTTCTCGTGGCAAACACGACAGCTATCAGAGCAAACGAACCCCTGAAACGTGAGTTTCGCGGAGCATGGATACAAGCCGTCAACGGACAATTTATTGGCATGTCAACTGCAGAGATGCAGACAACACTGAGCAGCCAACTTGATGCATTGCAGCGAGCAGGCATCAATGCCATCATCTTCCAAGTGCGTCCTGAAGCAGATGCCCTCTACCTCTCGTACTACGAGCCATGGAGCCGCTATCTTACTGGCGAGCAAGGTGTTGCTCCCAACCCCTATTGGGATCCTCTGCAATGGATGATTGACGAATGTCACCGTCGCGGCATGGAGTTACACGCATGGATCAACCCCTACCGCGCAAAAACCAAGGGGACCAAAAGCCTCGGCATCAAACATCCGTACAAGAAAGACCCCGAGCGATTTGTACACTATGACGGGATGCTCATCTTCAACCCCGCCCTACAAGCCAACCGCGACTATATCTGCACGATTGTAACCGATATAGTAAAGCGCTACGACGTCGATGGCTTACATATCGATGACTACTTCTACCCCTACCCTGTGGCCGGACTCGAGTTTGATGACGAACAATCGTTCCGTGCCGACCCACGTGGCTTTACCGACAAGGGCGATTGGCGCCGCGACAATGTGAACCGCCTCATCGAGCAGTTACATCACACCATACGCGATGTAAAGCCTTGGGTTAAGTTTGGTATATCACCCTTTGGTATATACCGCAACCAAAAGAGCGCTCCCGAGGGCAGTCTCACCAATGGTTTGCAAAACTACGATGACCTCTACGCCGACATCCTCCTATGGATCGACAAAGGATGGGTAGACTACACGATACCACAGGTGTATTGGGAGATCGGACACAAAGCCGCCGACTATGAGACCTTAGTACACTGGTGGGCCCAACATGCCAACGGACGTCCCCTCTATATAGGACAAGATGTCATGCGCACCGTTAAAGCAGCCGACGCTGCCAACCCCACACAGCACCAGCAAGCTCGCAAGATGGAGCTACAACGCAGTCACGAAAGCATCGGCGGCAGTTGCCAATGGCCTGCTTCAGCCGTAGCCGACAATGCCAACGGCTATGCCACAGCCCTCACCGAGGAGTATCACCGTTGGCTGGCATTGCAGCCCGAATACCCGTTTATTGACGACAAAGCTCCCAAGCACGTCAAGAGGCTCTGCGTGATATGGACCGAAGATGGCCCCGTACTCTGCTGGACCGCCCCCAAGTACAAGGAGGAGATGGACCGCCCCACGAAGTATGTCGTTTACCGCTTCGTCAAAGGAGAGGACATCAACCTCGACGATGCCACTAAGATCATTGGTTTTACCACAAATACATTCTTGCCTCTCACCTACGAAGGAGGCAAGGTAAAATACACCTACGTAGTGACAGCTTTGGACCGCCTACAAAACGAGTCGAAGCCAAAGAAAGAGAAAATTAAACTATAAGATTGTAGACATATATACATCGAGTAAAATGAGACTTACGATCACACTCCACTACAACACTCACTGGGGAGAGGACATACACCTCGCCTTCAGCGAAGTGAGCAATGTACACAATGCACCGACATACCCCATGCAAACCGACGGCCAAGGCCGATGGTTCATCACCCTCGATGAAGATGTTAAGGCAGCATCGCCTTACACCTTCATTGTGGTAGAGAACGGCACCATCACACGCACCGAATGGCGCCACCATCTGCTGCCCGACACGTTGCACGGACATATACACATCAGCGACCGATGGATCGACCGCTCCACTCTCGCCCCCTTCTTCTCATCGGCCTTCACCAAAGCCATCTTTGCACACAACACACACAGCTACAAGTCGCACGCTTCGGCAGGCATCTGCATCTGCTGCGAGGCTCCTACCCTACGCAAAGGACAAGCACTGGCTCTATGCGGCAACAAGGAATCCTTGGGAGCTTGGAACCCCAGCCGAGCAAGACTCATGGAACCCCACGGCACCGAATGGCAATTGTGGCTCGACAAGACAGAGATTGGCGAGCAGTGCGAGTTCAAGTTCATAATCCTTGAGAAGTCAACAGACAACAGTCAACAGTCAACAGACAACAGTTGTAACGAAAACCACCATCCGGAGGCCAATCATAGTCAATTGTCAATTGTCAATTATCAATTAGTCGCATGGGAACCCGGCGAAAACCGCCAGCTCCACATCGACCTCTATAGTGATATCACCCTTCGCGTGCTACGCACCTATACCTTGCGCGACCCGCAAGAGCATTGGCGCGGAGCCGGCGTAGCCATCCCGGTGTTCTCCCTGCGTTCGCAAAAGAGCTTCGGCATTGGCGAATTCTCCGACATACCCTTGATGGTCGATTGGGCTGCCAAGACCGGACAATGCTTCCTGCAGTTGCTTCCTGTGAACGACACCACCATGCACCGTAACTGGCACGAGTCCTACCCCTACAATGCCATCTCATGCTTCGCCCTCAACCCCGCCTACATACGTCTCGAAGAGGTGGGCATACTTGCCGACAAGGAAGCCATGAAGGAGTTCCGTAAGCAGCAGAAGGCACTCAACAAGCTACCTCAAGTAGACTACGATGCCGTCATCACTGCCAAGTGGGACTATCTGCGCCGCATCTTCGCCCAAGAAGGCGAGCAAACCCTCGCATCGGCATCGTACCGTCAATTCTACAAAGAGAATGAGTCATGGTTGCGCCCCTATGCCGCCTACTGCTACTTGCGCGACAAATATGGCACCCCCGACTATACCCAGTGGGGCGACGACGCCGTATACCGCGAAGAACTTGCCGAGGCCGAGGGACCGCTCTACCTCTTCATCCAATACCACCTACACCTACAGCTCAAGCATGCATCGGAGTATGCCCATCAACACGGTGTAGTACTCAAGGGCGATATCCCCATCGGCATCAGCCGCACCAGCGTAGAGGCATGGTGCAACCCTGCCCTCTTCAGCCTTGAGAGTCAAGCAGGAGCGCCACCCGACGCCTTTGCCCGCGACGGACAAAATTGGGGCTTCCCCACCTACAACTGGCAAGCCATGGCAGCCGAGCGCTACCACTGGTTTACCCGCCGCTTCACCAAGATGGCCGACTACTTCGATGCCTACCGTATCGACCACCTGCTCGGGTTCTTCCGTATTTGGGAAATTCCATGCACCACCAAGAGCGGCTTGCTCGGCCACTTCAGCCCCGCCATGCCCCTCACCGTAGAGGAAATCACCTCGTATGGGCTCAATTTCTACAAAGAGCGTTATGCCATGCCCTATGCTAAGGACTGCGAGACCGATGTACTCTTCGTAGAAGACCCCTACCAACCCAACACCTACCATCCCCGCATCAATGGTTTCGATACCGAGTCATTCAAGGCACTGCCCGAGAACGAGCGCAAAGCTTTCTATGCATTGCACGATGACTTCTACTACCATCGACACAACGATTTCTGGTATGGTGAGGCTATGAAGAAGCTACCCGCACTCATCGACAGCACCGACATGCTCGTCTGTGGCGAAGACCTCGGTATGATACCTGCTTGTGTACCGGCTGTCATGGATGAGTTGCGTATACTCTCCTTGGAGATACAACGCATGCCCAAGGCTTATGGTTGCAGCTTCGACAATCCGTCCAACTATCCCTACTACTCGGTATGCACCACCTCTACCCACGACATGAGTGGCATACGTGGCTGGTGGGAAGAGGACATGCAGCTCACCCAGCGCTATTGGAACGACATGCTGCATCAGCGTGGTAAGGCACCACAAGAGTGCGAAGCATGGATTTGCGAGAGCATCGTGCGCCAGCATCTCGATTCTCCAGCCATGCTCACCATACTCCCCTTACAGGATTGGATGGCTATCGATGAGCATCTGCGCCTTGCCGATCATTCTTCAGAGCGCATCAACGTGCCTGCCAACCCCTTCAACTACTGGCGTTACCGCATGCACATCACCCTCGAAGATCTACTCGCCGCTGACGAGTTCAACCGCCAGGTTCACCGTCTTGTAGTACAGAGCGGACGCTAATAGCGCGATATACACTCTTTAACAACAACTCCTCAACAATTTCCTTGTTGGGGAGTTTTGATTTTATTTAGCATTTTCGCTCGGTTTGCACTAACTTTAGCCTGCAAGGCAGGCTTTAGTTAGGCTGCGGCTCGGAAATATTCAAATAAATTTGATATTTCGCTCACCTTGCACTAACTTTATCAACTCGTTGATGAAGATACGCCGCACCTCGGAAATGCTCAAATAAATTTGGCATTTCGCTCGGTTTGCAGTATCTTTAGCTTACTTTTGCAAGCTGAAATTAGGCTGCACCTCGGAAAAATGCAAGTAAACTTGCTTTTTCTCTCGGTTTGCACTAATTTTGTACCCTCAAATACAAAACGTTGAAGCAATGAACGTATTAGAACTTTCAGAACAAGAGATTGTAAGACGTAACAGTCTGAACGAATTGCGTGCCATGGGCATCGAGCCCTATCCTGCCGCAGAGTATGTGACCAATGCATTTTCTACCGACATAAAAGAGGAGTTCCGCGATGAGGACGAGCCCCGCAAGGTATCTATTGCCGGCCGCTTGATGAGCCGCCGTGTGATGGGTAAGGCTTCGTTCATCGAGTTGCAGGACTCAAAAGGCCGTATCCAGGTATACATCACTCGTGACGACATCTGTCCCGAGGAGAACAAGGATATGTACAACGTGGTATTCAAGCGCTTGCTCGACATCGGTGACTTCGTAGGCATCGAGGGTGTGGTATTCCGCACACAGATGGGCGAGATCAGCGTACATGCCCACAAACTCACCGTATTGTCAAAGAGCATCCGTCCGCTCCCCATCGTAAAGTACAAGGATGGTGTAGCATACGACAAGTTTGACGACCCCGAGTTGCGCTACCGCCAGCGCTACGTTGACCTCGTGGTGAACGATGGTGTGAAGGACATCTTCATCAAGCGCAACAAGGTGTACACCTCAATGCGTGAGTTCTTCAACACACGCGGTTATATGGAGGTAGAGACTCCCGTATTGCAGTCAATCCCCGGTGGAGCGGCAGCACGCCCCTTCATCACACACCATAACGCACTGGACATCCCCTTGTACTTGCGTATCGCCAATGAGCTCTATTTGAAGCGTCTTATCGTGGGCGGCTTCGAGGGTGTATACGAGTTCTCAAAGAACTTCCGCAACGAGGGTATGGACCGTACCCACAACCCCGAGTTCACCTGCATGGAAATCTACGTAGCCTATAAGGACTACAATTGGATGATGGCCTTCACCGAGCAGATGCTCGAGAAGATCTGTCTCGACGTAAACGGCACCACCGAGGTACAGGTAGGCGACAACGTCATCAGCTTCAAGGCTCCCTTTGCACGCCGCACCATGACTGAGGCTATCAAGGAGTTTACCGGCATCGACATCACCGGCATGGACGAGGCTCAACTGCGCGATGTATGCAAGCAGCTCGGCGTTGAGATTGACGACACCATGGGTAAGGGTAAGCTCATCGACGAGATCTTCGGCGAGAAGTGCGAGGGCAACTACATCCAGCCCACCTTCATTACCGACTACCCTATCGAGATGTCGCCCCTCTGCAAGCGTCACCGCGAGAACCCCGAGCTCACCGAGCGTTTCGAGCTCATGGTCAACGGTAAGGAGTTGTGTAATGCCTATAGCGAATTGAACGACCCCATCGACCAGCTGGGCCGCTTCCAGGAGCAGTTGCGCTTGAGCGAGAAGGGCGACGATGAGGCTATGTTTATCGATAACGACTTCGTACGTGCGCTCGAGTACGGTATGCCTCCCACCTCAGGTATGGGTATCGGTATGGACCGCCTCGTGATGCTCATGACCGGTCAGCAGACCATTCAGGAGGTACTCTTCTTCCCGCAGATGCGTCCTGAGAAGAAGTCACCGAAGGACCCCGCAAGCAAGTACATGGAGTTGGGTATCGCCGAGGAGTGGGTACCCGTAATCCAGAAGGCAGGCTACAAGCTTGTTGCCGACATGCAGGGCGTGAATCCGCAGAAGGTACACATGGATATCTGTGGTGTAAACAAGAAGTATAAGCTCGAACTGAAGAACCCCACCGTGGATGAGGTGACAGCTTGGATTGAAAAAATAAATTAAGAAGATAAAAGGAGTTAAATGGAGTTAGAAGGAGATAAATGCCAAATGTTTGAACCTTCGAAGAGTTTCACCGACCTAATAGTATGGCAAAAGGCACATCAGTTTGTGTTAGAAACATACAAGGTAACAAGAAACTTCCCTGTGGAAGAACGTTTCGCATTGTGTTCTCAATTCCAACGAGCTGCAATATCTATCCCAGCCAATATTGCTGAAGGCTACAAGAAGTTAAGCAAAGCAGATAAGTTGCGATTCTTGAATATTTCGCAAGGTAGCTTGGAAGAATGCAGATACTACATTATACTCTCACGTGATTTGTCTTATATAAATATTAAAACCTATAATGAGTTGATTGGAAATTTGGAAGAGATAAGCAAACTACTGAACTCTTATATTAGAGGTGTGGTCAACAAACAGTTTTGAGAAGATGAGAAGTCAAATGGAGTTAAATGGAGATAAAAGCCAACCTTTAGGTCGCCGCCCGTAGGGGCCAAAGGCAAATATTTTGTACGCGTTGTACTATACTATTGGCCTTTAACTTCCCAAGAGCGAAGCGATATCTTCCTTTAACTCCCTTTAACTCCTAAATAAAAAACTATTGCCCTTTATCACCCCAAGAGCGAAGCGATATCTCCCTTTATCTCCCTTTAACTCCTAAAAAAGATGAGTTTTCCACAAGGTAAAGTTGCTATAATGGGTGGCGGTAGCTGGGCTACCGCCATTGCCAAAATGATCCTCAACAACGAGGATTCCATCAATTGGTATATGCGCCGCGATGATCGCATCGCCGACTTCAAGCGCACAGGCCACAACCCAGGCTACCTGTCATCAGTACATTTCGATGTGAACCGCATCAACTTCTCATCGGACATCAACCAGGTGATCAAGGACAGCGATGTATTGGTATTTGTCACCCCCTCACCCTACCTCAAGTCGCACCTTAAGAAGGTGAAGACCAAGATGCAGGACAAGTTCGTGGTGACCGCCATCAAGGGTATCGTGCCCGAAGAGAATATGCTCGTGTCAGACTACTTCCACAAGGAGTACCACGTGCCCTACGATAACATCGCAGTCATCGCAGGTCCCTGTCATGCCGAGGAGATTGCACTCGAACGCCTTTCATACCTCACTGTAGGTTGCAGCAACCGCGACAATGCACTCACCTTCTCGCAGAAGCTCAACTGCAGCTACGTAAAGACCACCGTAAGCGACGACGTCACCGGTATCGAGTATAGCTCGGTATTGAAGAACGTATACGCTATCGCAGCCGGTATCTGTAGCGGATTGAAGTATGGAGACAACTTCCAGGCAGTGCTCATGTCCAATGCGTTGGTAGAGATGTCGCGCTTCATCGACTTCGTACACCCGCTCAAGCGTGTGGTGAGCGAGTCGGTATACATGGGCGACCTCCTCGTAACCGGCTACTCAAACTTCAGCCGCAACCGCGTATTCGGCACCATGATCGGTAAGGGCTACTCCGTAAAGAGCGCACAGCTCGAGATGGAGATGGTAGCCGAGGGCTACTACGGCACCAAGTGTATCAAGGAGATTAACCGCAAATACCACGTCAACATGCCCATCGTAGATGCCGTGTACAACATCCTATACGAGCGCATCTCACCCGTGATTGAGATCAAATTGTTGACTGATTCAATAAGATAAGGAGCCCCCTCTCTAGCTCCCCCTCTAGGGGGAGGATTCAGTCATCGCGGACATGCTAAATTGTAAAATTACCAAATTGTAAATAAATAGTAAATTGTAAATCGTCAAATTGTAAATAAGGTAAATAAGATGAAAAATATTGCATTGAACATCGATAAGACCGCAGGTTTTATCGCCGAAGGAGCAGTAAAAGCATACGCTCCTAAAGTACAAGAGGCTATGGAGATGCTCGAAAAGGGCACAGGCCTTGGTAACGATTTCTTGGGTTGGTTGCACCTTCCCTCAAGCATCACCGAAGAGCACCTCAACGACATTCAGGCTACAGCCGACACACTCCGCGAGTTGTGCGATGTAGTAGTAGTTGCAGGTATTGGTGGTAGCTACCTCGGCGCACGCGCCGTGATTGAGGCATTGAGCAACAACTTCCACTGCTACCTCAAGGGCAACAACCCTGCTATCATCTACGCAGGTCACAACATCAGCGAAGACTACCTCTTCGAGCTCACCGAGTTCCTCAAGGACAAGAAGTTCGGTGTCATCAACATCTCTAAGTCAGGTACTACCACCGAGACCGCTCTCGCTTTCCGCTTGCTCAAGAAGCAGTGCGAAGACCAGCGTGGCATCGAGGTAGCCCGCAAGGTTATCGTAGCCGTTACCGACGCTAAGCGCGGTGCTGCACGCACTACCGCTGACAACGAGGGTTACAAGAGCTTCATCATCCCCGACAACGTAGGTGGCCGCTTCTCAGTGCTCACCCCCGTAGGTTTGCTCCCCATCGCCATCGCAGGCTTCGATATCAAGGCCCTCGTGAAGGGTGCTGCCGACATGGAGGCTGCTACAGCTCCCGAGGTACCCTTCGAGGAGAACATCGCAGCTGTATATGCCGCTACACGTAACGCACTCTATGCTGATGGTAAGAAGATTGAGATCCTCGTAAACTACCAGCCCAAGTTGCACTATGTTTCAGAGTGGTGGAAACAGCTCTATGGTGAGTCTGAGGGTAAGGAGAACAAGGGTATCTTCCCCGCATCAGTAGACTTCTCTACCGACCTTCACTCTATGGGTCAGTGGATCCAGCAGGGCGAGCGCACCATCTTCGAGACCGTTATCTCTGTTGAGAACACCAACCACAGCCTCGTAGTACCCGCTGACGAGAAGAACCTCGACGGCCTCAACTTCCTCGCAGGCAAGCACGTTGACGAGGTAAACAAGATGGCAGAGCTCGGTACACTCCTCGCACACGTAGATGGTGGCGTACCCAACCTCCGCATCGTAATGCCTAAGCTCGATGAGTACTACATCGGTCAGCTCCTCTACTTCTTTGAGAAGGGTTGCGGCGTGAGCGGATATGTACTCGGTGTAAACCCCTTCGACCAGCCCGGCGTTGAGGACTACAAGCGCAACATGTTTGCCCTCCTCGGCAAGCCCGGTTACGAGGCTGAGACAGAGGCAATCAAGGCTCGCTTGAAATGAGACCAACAGCCCCCTCTAACTCCCCCAAGGGGGAGGATTTAACAGCAGTCCCCTTCATGTTATCCCCCCTTGGGGGGAATGAGGGGGGCCGCTCTTTACGTGCCGTTCTCTTCGACATGGACGGCGTGCTTTACGACTCCATGCCCTCCCATGCCAAGGCATGGCACCGAGCCATGGCCCACTTCGGGTACGACCTGCCCGAGCAGGAAGCCTACATGCACGAGGGACGCACAGGAGCCTCCACTATCAACATCGTGAGTCGCCGCCAACGCGGTATCGAGGAGAGCGAAGAGCGCATCCAGGAGATCTACCAGGTCAAGTCGGCCTACTTCAATGAGTACCCACCCGCCCAGCCTATGCCCGGCGCACTCGAACTACTGCGTAAGCTCAAGGCACAAGGACTCAAGATACTCATCGTCACCGGCTCGGGCCAGCTCTCCCTGCTCGACCGTCTCAACCACCACTTCCCCGGCATCTTCTGTCGCGAACTGATGGTAACCGCCTACGATGTGAAACACGGCAAGCCCGACCCCGAGCCCTACCTTATGGGCATGCAGAAGGGCGGTCTGCGCCCCGAGGAGTGCATCGTAGTAGAGAATGCGCCCTTAGGCGTGCGTGCCGCCAAGGCAGCCGGCATCTTCACCGTAGCCGTGAATACAGGTCCCCTGCCCGACCATGCGCTTACAGATGAGGGAGCCGACGCCCTGTTCCCCTCTATGCAGGCATTCTGCGATGCGTGGGAGGAGTTTTCCGCAAGCATCAAATAAGAGATACCCTCTATAACACAATAAAGCTGAGCAAGTCCAACTTGCCCAGCTTTTTTATTTAGGTAATAATATAAATGTTGTCCAAGTCTCTGGATTGTCCCCTTAAATTAGCTAAGCTTTGTACACATTTATTGGGGTCTTAAATCTTCAAAAGATCTTTATGTATATTGTAGATTATCATGTATTTATGTCTCACGCAGATCTCACGAATCTCACAGAGAACGCATC